>DATCBX010000049.1:0-6401 GCA_036511635.1 Acidimicrobiales bacterium
CTTGGTCTCAGCGGCAATTGTGTTCTTTGGGCTTCTCATCTCCATTGTGTTCATTCGCGTAGAAACACCGTCGAAAAGTGAAATGGCCACCGACTCCAGTCCGCAACTCATCCACTGATCCAAGAAACTCCCCGTCGCTCGCCCTATTCGCTGGGCGTACGACGGGGAGTTTCTTGCGTCACGTGGTGCGTACGTAAAGGAACTGTCGGGAGGCTTTACCCCACGCAGGAGAGAATGGCGTTGGCGAGAGCTTTGCCACCCTTGGCCCACGCCGCGCTGTTGGCCGCGACGTACGCTTCCAACGCTTTGGCGCTTGACGCGTTCGCTTCGTATTTCAAGATCTTGACGAGCGCGTCGAGCTCGTTCTTCGTCTTCGTGTTGGGTGCGTCCGCGGCCAACTTCTCAAAGAAGGGCAGCGTCGCGTTGGCCCACGAACGGTAGTTCGACTTGGTTATGGACGTGGGCGCGCTGACTGGCTTATAGGTGAACATCAATTGACAAAAGGCACTTGATCCAAGAGCCGAACTGCTCGGCACCGCGACACCAAGAGACACGATCATTGTCGTCAGAACTACAGACGAAACTAAGACCGTCTTTGATTTCGTGATCAATTGTCGTGTTCTCGTAAGCATCACAGCCCCCTTAGGTGTGACGTCAGGCACGTCGCGTTGACGATGCCTGTCTACCAGATTGGCGTACGCGAAGCAGGCGACGATGAGCGAACCATCCACACGGCGAACATTGGGCCGAACCGCCGCTCAATGCTCGCCGTGTGGTCGTAACGCTAGACACTGCCGCCTGAGGTGGCGTACTCCACGGAGTTCGCCTGGATGGTGTCGCGATACCAACGGAAACTCTCCTTGGCGAGTCGATTCCCGGAAGGAAAATCAACCCACACGACGCCAAATCGTCGAGAGTAGCCATAAGACCACTCAAAATTGTCGAGCAAACTCCAGACGAAGTAACCCTGCACGTTGACGCCGGCGTCAATCGCGTCGTGCACGGCAGAGATGTGCTCTTGGAGATAGGCGACGCGATTGTGGTCGAGGACTCTTCCGTTGGGGTCGACGTAATCGTCAAAGGCGGCGCCGTTTTCGGTAATGTAGATCGGCAATTTCGTGTACTCGTCGCGAATACGCACCAGCAACGACGTAAGTCCGGATGCCTGAATCTCCCAGTCCATCGACGTCTTGTCGCGTCCGGGCGTGTCCAAGGCTCGAAGTCGCAAGTCGGGAAACTGTTCTCCGGGTGCCACGAAATACCCCGCGAGCCGAGCTTCGGTGGCTCTGGACTCGTCGACCACCGTCGAGGGGAAGTAGTAGTTAACGCCGAGAAAATCGAGTGGCTGTGAAATGAGGCCGAGGTCACCGTCTCGTACAACCGAAAAGCCTGGTTTCGTGTTCGAGTAGTGCTCGAGCATGTCCTCGGGGTACTGACCGTGAAAGACCGGCTCGAGGAAGAGGCGATTGAGGTTGCCGTCGGCGCGCCGGGCGGCCGCGAGGTCGAGTTCGTGTTCAGAACCCGGTTGGTGATCGCCCAGATTCAGTGTGATACCCACTTTGGCAGCCGGCACAGCCGAGCGAAGTATCGGTAACGCCATGCCGTGAGCGAGCAAGAGGTGGTGATTCGCCGCGGCGGCTTTGCCGATGTCGCTGATACCGGGAGCGTGTCGACCAGCCCCGTAACCGAGCCACGAAGAGCACCACGGTTCATTCAACGTGATCCAACGTTCGACGTCACCGCCGAGCGCTCTCGCGACGATGTCGACGTACTCGGCGTATCGCTCTGCCGTGTCGCGCACGCACCATCCGCCCTCGTCCTCTAAGGGTTGGGGAAGGTCCCAGTGATAGAGCGTGAGCGTTGGTTCGATGTCGCGTTCGTGTAGACCATCAACGAGTCGGCGATAGAAGTCGAGTCCGGCTTGGTTGGCTGGTCCCTTGCCCGTGGGTTGGACTCTCGGCCACGCGACAGAAAATCGATAGGCGCCGACGCCGAGTTCCTTCAAGAGATCGAGGTCTTCGTTCATTCGGTGGTAGTGATCACAAGCAACGTCGCCGTTGTCACCGTTCCACACCGAGCCAAGCGTGTGGCTGTACGTGTCCCAGATCGAAGGGCCACGGCCGTCGGCCGCCACCGCACCCTCAATTTGGTACGAAGCTGTCGCCGCTCCCCATAAAAATCCTGGCGGGAAGGGTCGTTTCGAAGTCTTGTTGTTCGAGCTAAAGGTGCTCACGGGGTACATCTCCTAGGTAGAGGGTCGTCAAAATAAGATGTGGTTCCTCTACGCGCGGTCTCGCCGGGTTGGAGATCTGCGAGGCCGCGCGTAGAGAGACTTGTTGCTACGCCTTCTTGAGGTGACTCAAGATCAGCGGTAGTTGCGGGTCACCGGGCGAAGGGTCCGCGTAAGGATTCTTCGCGGTCACAAAGCCGGTGAAGTTGGCTGTTGAGTACTCGTCCCAGTCCGCCCCGTAGAGAAGTGGTGCAACCGGTACTTCGGTCGACACGAGATTCTCCAACGTCGTCACGGCCGCTTTCAAACCAGCGGTGTTGCTTGGGTTGGTTGTAGCCAACGTCGTCAACGCGCTTTGGGCGGCCGGAGAGTTGTAGCGACCGTAGTCACTGTTCGCCGACGTGCCAATAGGTGCTGATTGCGTGTAGTCGAGCCAGTTGTCGTACTGCACGTACGGGCTTGAACCACCGTTACCCCAGTGAATGATCGACTGGAAATTACCGCTCGCTGAGTCGGAGTACCACTGCGAAGCCTCGACGCCGTTAACCGTGGCGTCGATGCCCTCTGCCTGGAGTTCGTTCGAGATCAACTGGCAGTCGGCGTAGTAGTCCGAGTACGCCGTGGGGTCTTCAATCGAGAACTTAATCTCGACGCCGGCCTTGGCGTAGAAACCTGCCGAGTCCTTCGCGTAACCGTCCGCAGTGAGAATTGACGCGACTTTCGTTGGGTTTGATCCCGACGAGAGGTCGTTGGTCAACGCCGGAGTCAAGTACGAAGCCTGGTTCGGCAAGATGAGTGCTCCCGACGATGTCGCGGGCTTCTCATAGCCGGTCTCTCCCTTTACAGAAAGAGCCGTGCGGTCGATGCCTTCGCTGATGGCTTGGCGTACTGCTGGGTCGCTCAGTGGACCGGTGCCGGTGACGTTGAACTCCAAAGTAACCGTGCTACCGGGCGCAAAGAACGTGTGGTTGGTCCTCGGGTTTTTTCCAACGAAGATCTTCTTGACGTTTGCAATGTCGTTACCAGCCCAGGTCAACTGACCATCGGCGAGTGCCGTCGCAGCAGCGGTGTTTGAAGAATACGAAGGTACGTTGACCTCAGTTGGGGCGGGCGTGCCGTTCCAGTAGTGAGGGTTTCGCTTGTACTTGACCACTGTCGATGAGTAGCTACTCAACGTAAATGGCCCAGTCCCCACAGTCTTCGTGACAATCGCGGTCGCCGGACTTTTGATCTTTGACCAGACGTGCGCGGGCACGATCAACGCAGTGCCAGCAATGGCGGTGATGTTGAGGTACTCAGGCGCGGCGTAGTGCAATATCACCGTGTAAGCACCCTTCGTCGTTGCCGATCCCGACATCTTTGGCACGCCGTAGACGTTCGCGGCGGGCACGTTGTTCAAGAGGTTGAACGTGTAGGCCACGTCGGCCGAGGTGAACGACTTGCCGTCACTCCACTTCACGCCCTTGCGGAGCTGAAAGGTGAGTGTCTTGCCTCCGTTGCTCCACGCGTAACTTGTCGCGAGCCATGGGTACTGAGTGTTGGCCTTCAACGTGTCGAACTCAAAGAGTGGTTCGTTGACCAGTGAGCGTACGCTCAACTGTTCGGCGAAGGAACTCGAGTCAAAGGGGTTGAAGTTATCGGTGAAGGTCACTCCCGTGTTGCCTTCGATTGTCAACACCGAACTGGACACTGCCGAAGCAGACCCAA
The DNA here is from genome assembly GCA_036511635.1 of Acidimicrobiales bacterium. GTDB lineage: Bacteria > Actinomycetota > Acidimicrobiia > Acidimicrobiales > RAAP-2 > RAAP-2. The sequence goes on from DATCBX010000049.1 coordinate 3,938, forward strand.
TCGATATCGCCACCATGCCGATGGTTAAACACGACAGAGTGGTTAATACCACTCCTATTTTTCTAAACATATTTATCCTTTATATTGATAGTGTCCAGCCGGCTTTCGCCGACGTCTTTTCGAACCGTGTGGGTCCTGATTGATAGACGCGAAGCCGGTTGGGCTTTCGCGCTTTTGTGAGCACACGACTGACCCAATCTTCAGCCGTGTGCCCAACTAGTTAGTTGTTGTCATGTCTTCGTGGATTCCCCCTCTCGCCGGCGCTCTGGCAGCGCCACTTCGACTACGACTTCGGGCCTATCCGCGTGCAACCAGCAGCGCGATACGTGACCTTCGCCGACCTCAAAATTTGGGGGATCGGTCGTTCGACAGATCTCCATCGCCGAAGGACAGCGTGGGGCGAAACGACACCCCACTTCGGCCACGGCGAACGTGGTGCGTTCGACGTTGTTCGAGGCCTGACTCGTGGGATCAGAGGGATCGGGCACTGACGCGATGAGGAGCTGGGTGTAGGGGTGGGTTGGTTCGTCGACGAGTGCGGTGCCGCGTGATCGCTCGACGACTTGGCCTGCGTACATCACAATTATTTCGTCGGCCAAGTACCGCGCTGAGGCGATGTCGTGGGTGATATACAAAATCGCAAGGTGCTCGTTGTCACAGAGTCCCTTCAAGAGGTTCAAGATCCCAAGGCGCACCGAGACGTCAAGCATCGAAATTGGTTCATCCGCGAGCAGGACGTTTGGCTTGACGCACAGTGCGCGTGCGATGGACACACGCTGGAGCTGTCCGCCGGACAGTTCGTGGGGAAAGCGATCCAGGTAACGATCTGGTGGATCGAGGGAAACTCTGGTGAGCGCGGCTTTGGCAAGGGCTTCAACGTCACTCTTTAGTGCGCCGTGGATCAGCAACGGTCGCTCGAGGCTGTGACGCACTCGGTGCACCGGATTATTTGAGGCGAAGGGATCTTGCAAGACCAATTGAACCTTGGACGCGTAGTCGAGCGTGCGTTTTGCACCTACGTGAATCGTCGTACCCTCAAGAATGAGTTCGCCAGACGTTGGTGCGATGATGCGCGCAAGCATTCGCGCGAGTACCGATTTGCCCGAGCCACTCTCGCCAACGACCGCCGTCACGCGACCTTGGACGAGATCGAGGCTCACGTCGTCTACGGCGCGCACCACGTGCTTTGCGTTCAAAAAACGTCCGGGCACCCTTGTGACGAAATGGCGCGACAGATGACGAGCGCTCAATTGCACCGGCGAGTCCATTCTGTCGGTCATGGCCGGTCCTTGAGCGCCGTAACGCCTGACACTGGTCGTGGCGCGCGTCGTGAGAGTTCGACAGGAACAGAGGTGTGGGTATCACCGGCGTGTAACCAGCACGCGACGCTGCGATCAGAGCCGTTAAGGCTCAGCAGTGGTGGCGCTTCGTGGCGGCATCGCTGCATCACGTAGGGACAACGCGGCGCGAAGCTACATCCCGCGGGCAGGTCCGCGAGGTCCGGTGGCGACCCGGGAATGCCAACCAACTCAGTTCTCTCGCCGTGCAAGGGCGGAAATGAGTTGAGCAGACCGAGAGTGTAGGGATGACGAGGTGATTCGTAGAGATCGCTCGCCCCGGCGCGCTCGACGATGGCGCCGGCGTACATGACCACTATCTCGTCGGCGAGTTCTACCAGTAGTGAGAGGTCGTGAGTGATGAAGATCATCGCGAAACCAAAGCGAGCACGAAGTTCGTTGAGTTCGTTGATAATCTCTCGCTGCGTGACCACGTCGAGTGCGGTCGTGGGCTCGTCCATAATGACGAGTTCAGGATCGAGCGCGAGGGCGATGGCTATCATCACGCGCTGGCGCTGGCCGCCGGAAAGTTCGTGGGGGAATCGAACGAGGCGATCCTCGTTAAGACCCACCATTTTCATCAGCTCGACTGCACGGTCGTGGCGTTCGGACTTGGTCATCTTGGAACGGTGGGTCTTTAAGACCTCGTCGAACTCGCGGCCTATGCGAAGGACCGGATTCAGCGCGCTGAGCGCACTTTGGAGAACGATTGAAACGTGCGACCATCGGATTTTTCGCAGTTCTTTCTCACTCGCGGTCACGAGGTTGACCGATGCGTCGCGGCCCTCGTCGTTATCACTCGTGATATTGAGCACCACGTCACCGCCGCTTATAACGCCGGGCGCGCGCAAAAGTCGCGTCATGGCGTAGACCAACGTGGATTTTCCAGAGCCGCTCTCGCCAGCGATGCCGAGTACTTTCGATCGGCTGAGGCTGAGCGTCACGTCGTTGACGGCCCGCACCATGTTTTCTCCCACGCCGTAGTCAACGCTGAAGTTCGTGACCTCGAGGACGAACTCGTTGCGCGACGCGAAGGGAGCGAGGTTTCGTTCACTCATCGTTGAGGCCTCTTCCATGTCGAGTGGTTTCGTGCTCATTCGACCACCAACGTGGCGCGAGCGCTCGTG
>DATCBX010000050.1:0-2047 GCA_036511635.1 Acidimicrobiales bacterium
AGCTCTACGAGAATGCCGATTCATTCGAGTCGCTCTACGGCGCCATCGTTGACGATCTCATCGTCCTGGCCAGATTGTCGCCTACCAACGAGGTGGTCTACGTGGTCCCTGGATCACCGATCGTGGCCGAAAGAACAGTGGAGCTACTGCTCGCGCGCGATGAAGTAACGACGGTCCTCGAGCCAGCGGTGTCAGTGATTGACGTGGTGTGCGCGAGACTAGGCCGCGATCCGATGAGCGTTGGACTTCGAATCGTCGACGCGCTGGGCTCGGGTGAGAACTTCCGCGGTCCGGGCCCACTGTTGATTCTCCAGACCTACTCACCCGAAGTATTGGCGAGTGTCGCTGATCGACTTCCCGAGAACGCGCTGGTCACGGTGGTCCACCACATCGGTCTCGACGACGAAATCGTCACCGAAATGTTGGCGAATGAACTAACCACGTTCGACCAGGCCGATCACTTGACGTCGCTCTGGGTCGAAGGTTTTCGCGACGCGGGCGAAGCCATCAGCGATCTCCTTGATTTCATGAAGCGACTTCGCGCCGAGTGTCCTTGGGACCAAGAACAAACGCACGCCTCACTCACGCGACATCTGCTTGAGGAGGCGTACGAAACCATCGACGCCCTCGAGACGTTCGTTCGCGTTGAGAGCGAAGGCCTGGACGACGAGGCCGCCGTGAACCACGTCGAAGAAGAGCTCGGCGACTTGCTATTTCAAATTGTCTTCCACGCCGAACTCGGTGACGAGGAAGGAAACTTCAACTTCGCCACTATTGCTGACGCCGTTCGCGACAAACTAACGGGTCGCCATCCTCACGTCTTCGGTGACGTCACGGTCACCGACTCCAACGACGTCGCTACTAGGTGGGAGGAGTTGAAGCGCACCGAAAAGGGGCGCGAAAGCGTAACTGACGGCATTGCGTGGCAACTCCCCGCGATCACGTTGTACACGAAGCTGCTTCGAAAAGCGATCCTCGTTGAAACGAATATTGAATCGGGAGAGACGTCACGCCAACGTGTGCTCGACGCGGTGTCGTCACTTTCGCTTGATGACGAGTCCGTTCGTGACGCAGAGTCCTCATCAGATGTTGACGCGGCGTGGGGTGACGCGATGAGTGCGCTCGTCAGCGCGGCGAAGTTCGCGGGCGTCGATCTTGAGGGCGTGTTGCGTGACCGTGCGCTTCGACTGCGTGATGAGATTCGAGCGGCGGAGAACTTGGCCTAAGGCCAAAGCGCCCTAGTAACGTGGTGTCAACTGAGGAGACGTCATGAGCGCGATCGAAGTAGTCCTGGGCCGTCAAATACTGGACTCGAGAGGTAATCCCACCGTCGAGGCGGAAGTTCACCTCGAGTCGGGTGCCATTGGTCGCGCCGTCTCTCCTTCGGGCGCCTCAACGGGCATGCACGAGGCAGTTGAACTGCGCGATGGAGGTTCTGCCTGGGGCGGCAAGGGCGTCATGACCGCCGTTGGTTACGTCAACGCAGAGATTAACGACGCACTTGAGGGCTTCGAGGCCGAAGACCAGCGCGCGGTTGACTTCGCGATGATCGATCTTGATGGCACGGACAACAAGGCCCGTCTTGGCGCGAACGCGATTCTCGCGGTATCACTCGCTAACGCGAAGGCCGCCGCGATAGAGAGCGACCTTCCGCTGTACCAGTACCTGGGTGGCGTCAACGCACACGTCCTACCCGTGCCAATGATGAACGTGGTGAACGGTGGCGCACACGCTAAGAACACGATTGACTTTCAAGAGTTCATGGTCATGCCTATTGGCGCCGCGTCGTTCAGTGAAGCGCTTCGCTGGGGCACCGAGACGTACCACGCTCTCAAGGGCATCTTCGAAAAGCGAGGTCTGCACACGGCGGTCGGTGATGAAGGCGGCTTCGCGCCTGACTTGCCGAACAACGAAACGGCCGTCAAGATTCTTGTGGAGGCGATTGAGTCGACCGGTCGTACTCCAGGAGTGGACATGGCGATTGCGATGGACCCCGCCGCGAGTGAGTTCTACCGTGACGGTGCTTATCACCTAGACGGCGAGGGTC
>DATCBX010000051.1:0-2637 GCA_036511635.1 Acidimicrobiales bacterium
GAGGGGCAGTTCGTCGGTGCCCCCCGTTGTTCTCGAGCGCTAACTCCTTAATCGGGAGCGAGTGGTGGCAGTGAACTGGAAACCCCTTTATTCGAATTTGTCGATTCAGCGACACGTGAGATTCAACATTGCCCTGTGGGCTCGAGCCGCACGATAGAGCCGGGCTACTCCCGTCTCGAGACCGCCAACTTCTTGATGACGAGTGTTTCAAAGGCAATTCGGCCAAAGCGAAATGAAAAAATCTGTGAACAAATCTCCGAGCTCCCAGGTATTCATTGGTAGGGCGCAAGTCCAGCGACGTCGCGCGCAACAATTAAGGAGAGGTGTTACGCAATGAAAAGGTCACCACTGAGGACCGTAGGATCAAAGTTCGCCCCGAGCACCTGGGCGGCAATCACCATTGTGTTGGCCGGCACGGCAATGCTCGGCACCGCCGTTCTACCGACGGCTGTGAGCGCGTCATCGTCACCGACGACAATAAAGGTCGTGCAGAATAAGTCGTGGGGCCCGACTCTTTCACTGAAGAATGGTGACACCCTCTATCGTCTTTCGACTGACTCGAAGAACAAAAGTGTCTGCAGCGGAAAGTGTGCGTCCATCTGGCCCCCCGTCCTCTTGGCCAAGGGTCAAACCAAAGCGGTGGGTATTGGCGTGAGCGGACTTGGATCAATAATGCGAGTGGGCGGCGCGAGGCAAGTAACTCTCAACGGCATTCCGCTTTATCGCTTCGTTGGTGACTCATCGCCGGGCAAGGTGAGCGGCAACATTACCGACACGTGGGGTAAATGGTTCTCAATTAATCCAAAGAGTCCTTTGATTGCACCAAAGAAGAGCGGTGGATCGTCACCAACGACCACGACCACCACGTCGGGCGTCGCGTACTAGGTCAATGACCAGTACCGAAACAGACCTTTCGTCGTCGACGCGCTGGGCTCCCTTGACTCCTCGCGCGTCGACGACGATCGGACCAACGGCTCATGTGCAGGCCCTAGGTCGGGCGTTGTTGTTTAGAGATGCCGGACCCACCAAAGCGTGGTACGGCGTACTCGCTCTTCTCGCCTTTTCGGCGTGGCTCGGGTTCGTGGGTTTTCAAGCTTTGCTGAGTCAAGGCGGCGTATGGGGAGCTTTTTCTTCCGCGCGGGCGCACGCGATTGGACCAGTACTCGTGGTCTTCATTGGCGTCATTCTCCTGGCTGAACAGATGTGGCCCGCGGTGGCGCGGCCCATTCTTTCGCGCGCTCACCTCGTTGACCTTGGCTATCTAGTGTTCTTTGCAATCGTCGTGCTACCGATGCTGACTTTAGTTGAGGCGGGTTTCTCGACCGAGATCGTTCGCCACGCACACTTTCTCGTACTCGGTCGTCTCCCTTTGGGATCACAGGTAATCGCCTCGGTACTCATACTCGTATGCATTGACGCAATGAACTGGGGTGCCCACGTCGCGAATCATCGATCGCTCACGCTCTGGCGACTGCACGCGCTGCACCACTCGCAAGAGGACATGAGTGTCCTCACGACCTTTCGTACACACCCATTGGTGCACGCGTCGTATCTGCCGTCGCTGTTCCCGGCGCTCGTCTTAGGCGCCAGCGGTTCGGTTCCGGGCCTTGCGATCATTGTCTACGGCTGTCTGGTGACGCTGCCGCACGCGAATCTTCGATGGACCTTTGGACCGCTGGGCCGTGTCATCGTCAGTCCCGTCTACCATCGCTTTCATCACGCCGCTACGCCCGTTGACGATCGGGGCACAGTGAACTACGCCTTTGTGCTCGTGTGTTGGGATCAACTGATTAATCGCGCTCAGTTCCCTAACGGCGAGGCGCCCATTACGACGGGTCTCGCCGGTCGCCCCGTACCTGTTGAGCAGACCAGTTCAGTTCTCGCGACACCAAGAGTCATGGCCGCTCAGCTCGGTCAACCATTTTTCAAGCGCGCGACGACGGACGCTTCGTCGTTCGAGTACTCAGAGTCGAAGTAAAAAACGTCGACGCCACAAGTCACGTTGTGACGGACTCGAGCTCCCACGCCTCTGCAATTAATGCGAACGATCGAGCCCGCGCGTCGTAGGAATGCGTGCGCGTTGAGATCATGAGTTCATCGGCGCTCGTGCGCTGTTGCAGTTGAATGAGTCCCTCGCGCACGATCGTCTGGTCACCGATGACGTGAGAGGCAAGGGCCCCTTCGATCATTGCCACGTCTTCGGCGGTGAAGGGATAGACGTCTGCCTCTTCTGGTGAAGGGAGAAGTCCAACGTGACCCGTTCGGCGTTGCAAGATACTGAGTGCGGTTGATCCCGCGAGCCACCTCGCTTCACCGACCGTCGGCGCACAGATCACCGACACCGCGACCATGGCGTAGGGACTATCGAGCAAGACAGAAGGTCGAAACGTCGATCGGTAGAGAGATAGAGCGGAATCGAGAAGATCGGGCGCGAAGTGATACGCGAAAGAAAACGGCAAGCCCAACATGCCCGCCAACTGAGCGCTGTAGGTAGATGATCCAAGGAGCCACACTTCGGGAAGATAACCAGTTCCAGGTGTCGGTGAGGGATGTTGTGGCGCGCCCTCTCGAGGCAAGAGGTAGTTGATGAGTTCGACAACGTCATCGGGAAAGGTATCGGACCCGAGGTCGGCCGCG
>DATCBX010000052.1:0-7305 GCA_036511635.1 Acidimicrobiales bacterium
GGCTGCCCACGCGGTACTGAGGCCGTAGAGCGAGGCTTGTTGCTGCGCGGTGTAGCCACCGAGCTGGTTTGGCGTGGTACCCGCCGAACTACCCGCCGAGATGCACGTCTGTGGTGTCGTCACGAGCTTTGACTGAACGGCGTTCGTCGTTGGTGGTTGTACTGACGAAAGTCCGACTATCGATACCACGTCGTTCGCGATCGATGACGGCAGCGATGCTGGCGACGTCAACCGAGCAACGAGTGAACCGTCAGTCAGTTTTACGGTTTCAAGAGGCGCGTCCATGGCCCGGGCGATCTGGGTCGTCGTGCCACTGACTTTCAGTATGTTCCGACCCTTACTGAGTGAACCGATCTGCAGCCCGTTGCTCTGGAGGTAACTCGATACGGCGCTCACTGCTGAGGCTGACGCGCCGTAGCGGCTTCCGTACTGAGCGGGGGTGAGGTACCGGTGATAGTTCATCGACGCTGTATTGGAAAGGCTCGCAATAAAGGCGGTCAGCGCCGTTTGGTTGGTCCCACGAAGCGCAACGTCGAAGTTCGTCGTAATGACATTGTTGACGACCACGTCGTTCGAAGGTAGTGGTACCACCCCAGCGACGACGACGCGCGCTTCGCTCGCGCTCGCGCCGAGCGCGCTAAGGGGAAGTGCGAGCGCGACGAGTGCGCTGCTCAGTGCAACCAGGCTCCAACGAGCACGCGTCATGGAACCCCGCATAGGGGCCAGCCTACGAAGGCGACCATGTCGCGATGTGTCGGGGGCCTTCTTTATGAGTGAATTCTTACGGAATCGGGTTATTGGCGCGTTTGAAGCGCTCGGAGAGGTCGCCACACTCTGCGCACACTGACTCAGGAATGACGCCAGCGCGAATCAACCATCCAAAAATCGTGCAGCCGAGGCAGTAACCCGCAAAGCCTTCGAGGGCGGCTGCGCCAATGAGAGGAAGAAGGATCCAGCGCGCGTCGAGCCATCCAGCGCTCAGCCACGTAATAAGCGCGGCGAGGCTGAACGCGAGACCCATGGCCTGAGCGAAGCGCTTGGGCGGACCTGGAACCGTCCCTTGCCATTTCTTGAGGCGCGGCGCGGCAACACGAACGGCGAACGTTCCGAGCGGTGAGATCTTTGGTCCGGCCGCGACGCGCGCGGCAAATCCGTACGTAAGGGGTATGAGAAGCCAGGCCCAGCCCGTCACGAAGGCCAGGACCGACATCACGACAACCCCGATGCCCACCGTGCGAGCGGCCGCGTTATTTATCGGGTTCGGGAAAGAGAAAAATTTGTTCACGAACAAAGACTAGTGAGTGAGTAGGAAATCCGTACTCAGTTGATCGCGAGCTTGATGGTGGTGACGACACCCGTGGCGATGACCAGTAGTCGCACCACTGTTGGTGAGAGTCGCAGAAGCAACAGCGCGCCAAGCCAGCCGCCAATGAGTGAGCCAATGAGCAGCATGACGACGGCTTGGACCGCGAGATGACCGTGCACGATGAAGATAATCGCGGCGCTGATATTGATGATGATCGAGAGCGCGTTTCGCAGACCCTGGAGCTCGTGTATCTCATAGGGCAACGCGAGCGCCATGACCGCGAGAAGCAAGATGCCCATCCCCGCGCCGAAGTAACCGCCGTAGACCGAAATCACAAAAGTGCCGATGAGAAGCGACCACTTGCGTGCGGGATGGGCGTGGTCGACGTGGGCGAGTCGCTTCGTGATGAGCGGTGAGGCGGCGAACAACACGGTGCCCACGCCAATCAACCACGGGACAACGGAACGAAACGTCGAAGCTGATCCATTCAGCAACAGCGCGCATCCCGCGCCGGCACCGAGCACGCACGAAGGGGTCAACGTGCGAATGAGTTTTTTGTGCGGTCCTAGCTGGTGACGAAAGACGCGCAGTGACCCGAGGTAACTCGGCACTACACCCACCGACGTCGAAAGATTGGCTTGCAGTGCGGGGATACCGAGTCCCAACAACGTGGGAAACGTGATGAACGTGCCACCTCCGGCGACGCCGTTAGCGATTCCCGCGCCGATACCGGCCAAGAGGAGAATGCTGAGTCGCCACAGTAACGGAAGGGCGCCTACGAACATTGTTACTACTCTACGTACGGTGAGCCTTTTTACTTTGACGTCGTCTAATCCGCAAAAATGCGTGCTTCTTCCTCTACCGTTGGTCGCGTGTATCTCATGAGTGGCGAACTGATCATCCCGAGCGACGCGCCCGATGATCTCATCCGGGCGGCCGGTGGCATCGTGACAAGAACGACACTCGGTGGTCATCTAGAGGTCGCGTGCATCTACCGCGAGTCGCGAGGCGACTGGACGTTTCCCAAGGGCAAACTGGACTACGGCGAGACCTTTGAAGAAGGCGCATTGCGCGAAGTCCTTGAAGAGACCGGGATGCGTTGCAACGTCGTGCGATTCGTTGGAACAACGAACTACACGCACCGCAAGGGCAAACCAAAAATTGTCGTGTACTACTTAATGAGCGCGGACGAAGGTGAGTTTCAGCCCAACGACGAAGTCGACGAGTTGGTCTGGCTTGCACTCGAAGACGTACGCGACCACCTCACCTGGGACCGCGATCAAGAACTCTTTGACATGGTGATCGGACTGCCCGAGTTCCAGGCTCAAGCTTCTTAGCGCACTCGTTCGAGGAAGTTTCGCGTTGACGCGTGTTGCGCGGCGTTAAAGATCTGGTCGGGCGTTCCCTGTTCCACGAGTACGCCTTGGTCGAGGTAAGCAATTTGGTGCGCGACGTCACGCGCGAAGTTCATCTCGTGGGTTGCGATCAACATCGTCGTGCCCTGGTTCGCGAGATCACTCAATAGATCGAGCACTTCGCCCACCAACGTTGGATCGAGCGCGCTCGTGACTTCATCGAGCAGCAAGAGATCCGGACGCATCGCCAGTGAACGAACGATGGCCACGCGCTGTTGTTGTCCTCCCGAAAGATGATCGGGAAAGTCGTCGGCGCGGTCTCTTAGTCCAATGCGATCGAGCAACGCGAGCGCTTCGTCACGCGCGTCGCTCTTCTTGCGTTTGAGGGCCCGTACTGGTCCGAGCAGAACGTTGTCGAGAACACTTAAGTGGGGGAAGAGGTTAAATGACTGAAAAACCATGCCGATGTGTCGTCGAACGAGGTCTGGGTCGACGCGGGGGTCTAACAAGCTCTGTCCAAAGAGACTCACTGAGCCACCGTCAATGGTCTCGAGCATGTTGGCACAACGTAACAACGTGGACTTGCCCGAACCAGAAGCGCCGATGAGACAGACAACTTCGTGGCGACGCAATTGAAGCGATACGCCACGCAGGACTTCGTGATCGTCGAATCGCTTCACTACAGCGTTGAGTTCGAGGACAACGTCGTTCACAATGAACTCACTAACCGGCGAGCCCGGTCTTTTTCCAGGAGATGATCGGTGAAACGCGTCATGGGAATCGTGAGCACCAAGAAAAAGAGTGCGGCGACGGTGAGGCCACTTTCGTTGAAGTCCACCGATACTGCTATCTGAGCGGCGCGCGTCGCTTCCACTGCTCCCAACACCGAGACGAGCGCAGTGTCCTTCTGCAATGAAATGAAGTCATTCAATAGGGGTGGGATCACGGTGCGTATTGCTTGGGGCAACGTGACGCGCCGCATTGTTGAGGCGTGGGTGAGACCGAGTGACCTCGCGGCGAGTAGTTGTCCGTTCGGAACTGAGAGGATGCCCGCTCGAAAGACCTCCGAGACGTACGCGCTGTAGGTCAGGGTAAGAGAAATGACGCCGTAGATTGCGAACGACTGTGACGACAAGAAGCCGAATTGAAGAGCGGGAAGTCCATAACCGACCATGAAGACGACGAGTAAGAGTGGGATGCCACGAAAAATGTCCGTGTAGGCGGTTGCCAGAATTCGAAAGGGTAAAAGAACCGGCGACTGGCTCATGCGTGTCCACGCGAGAGCGAGACCGAGGAATAAAACGAGTACTTCACTGACGAGGAACATCCAAATGTTCGTCACCAGTCCGTCTTTTATGGCGAGAATTCCTCTCCTCGGATCGCCAACCCAGGCCACCCACATTTCGTGAGGGTCGAAGAAGACGTGACGAAAGGAGGCGCCTCCGGGGGCGACGAAGAGTACCGAGACGACGATGCCCAGAATGAGCACACACGAGATCGTGCTCGCCACGACGCCACGGCGTCCTACGAAGATTCGGCTGCGTCGTGGAGCGAAGAGATTGGGTATTTCGTTCGAGGTGTCAGCGTCGAATCCCAGCGTCACGATTCTTAGGGCTTAATGACGGGCACGTTGACGTAGATACCGAGCCACTTCTTTTGAAGTGACGCGATCGTCCCGTTGGCCTTTAATGCCTGCAAGCCAATGTTGACGCAACTCGCAAGAGGATTGCCTTTCGAGAAGAGCAGACCGTAGTGTTCACCAACGCTCGGGAACTGTCCAACCTGGGTTGCGGTCAATTTTTTCTTTGCGTTGACAATCTGTGATGACGCCATGTACTGACCGGTTGGCGTGTCAATGACGATGGCGTCGATTCGTCCCGTCTGCAACGCGAGGACCGCTTGGTCCAAGGTTGAGAAGACGCTCGCTGGCTTCGTGGGCTTGATGAAGTTGTTGATGTACGCGAGACCCGTCGTGCCGATCTGATCGCCGTAGGTGTACTTCTTCAAATCCGCGGCCGAGTGATGCTTCACAATCGCGTTCGTCTTCAGTGCGACGATCGACTGCTGCACGTCGTAGTAACTCACTGAGAACGTCACGGCGTTTGCTCGAGCTGCGGTGTAGGAAATCTCGTTGATGTCAAAGTCGAATGACTTGGGTCCAGGCACGTAACTCGAGTTGAAGGGTTCAACGACCCATTTCACGTTGGATTTTGACACGCCGAGTTCTTTCGCGAGTGCGTAGACCACGGCCGACTCGTAACCTTTTCCGTTGGCTGGTTTGTTGTTCACAAACCACGGCGTGTAGACGGGGTCGTCGCTCGCCACCGTCAACGTGCCCTTGGTGTGCTCTTGGGAGGGGATCTTGGCCTTGCAGGCCGCGACGGAACTCGCCGACGGAGCCTGCGCAGCTCCGGCGGAGGAGTCGGCCGCGAGCGTCGTCAGTGTTGTAAGTGTTGAGGCACCAAGAAGTGCCGCAAGGGCGAGTCGAACAGTACGCATGGGTATCCCTTCGTGGCGTCGTTTCACGTCACAGTGCCGTCAGTGTAACAATTGACCTGCACATTATTCCCATGTTTCTCGCCGGTTCGCTAGTGGTCTCTAGGGCAAAAAAGAGAACAGTGACTTGACTCCTTCATTAAGCGCTGACAGAGTCTTCCCCAACCTCTGCTAAATCACTAGAAATTAACGTATATAACGGAAAGCACCCGTGAAAAAATTAAGAATTCCGGGAATTGTTTGACTGAGCCTGGCTCCGCCGCGGGCGACCCAGTCAAGGTCAACGAACCGCCGCAGAATTTGCTGATTCAAAACCCTTCGGCCTTGACAACGAGTGGACAAAGTAATACCGCTGCGGTTGCCTTCTACCACTACCTTTACTCAAGCGCCGGACAGGCCATTTGGTTACTCGAGCGCTTGCGCTCGACGCTGTCCAAGTTTCAATCGACCCAGAAAGACGTCTTCTACACGCCAAAGACGATGGCAACCGCGAGTCAACTCGGTGGGTGGACCTTGGTTACGTATAAGTACTTTGCTCCGTCCACGGTCCTCGTCACCAAAATTGAAAATGCGCACGGCTACACGAGCTAATTGAAGTACCTCTAAGCAACGTGGGCCGCCTTTCCGAAACGTCAGGCGGCCCACGCTCGTTGAAGCGCGCACACTTATGACGAAGCGCTATCTTCACGAGTGTCTCCAGGCGTCGCCCCTTGGTCGTGCCCCGTAGTTTTTAGTAGGCTTTCTCGGTAGGGAGAGGTGGGTGAGTTCGGTTTAAACCACATTCCTGCTAAGAATGCGGCCTGCGAAAGTGGGCCCGAGGGTTCGAATCCCTCCCTCTCCGCCATCAACGACCGAGCGCGTCGCGCTCGGTGCCGCTACCAAAGGGGGGCGAGATGCGGTACTGGATCGAAACGCTCGGCTGCCCCAAGAACCACGTCGACTCTGACAAGTTGGCGGGACTTTTAGAGTCCCAGGGTTACCTCGTCGCGACCAACGCAGAATCCGCCGACCTCGTCGTCGCTAACACCTGCGCCTTCATCGAAGCGGCTCGAGAAGAGTCAATCGAAACTGTCCTCGAACTCGCTGATCGCAAACTTTCAAGCGCGCGCCTCGTCGTAACTGGCTGCATGGCAGAACGCTACGGTGACGAACTCGCGTCCGCCCTGCCCGAGGTAGACCTCGTCGCAGGTTTTGGCGAAAGCCTGACGGCACTCGTGCCCTCAACGCCCGTGTCACTGCGCACGCGTCCAACGTCGTCGTTCGATCTCTTGAATCTCCCTCGCCCCAAGGCCAAAGCACCATGGGCCTATCTCAAGATTGCCGAAGGGTGCGATCGTCGGTGTGGCTTCTGCGCTATTCCAACGTTTCGCGGTGACCAGCGCTCTCGTTCGAACGAAGAAATTCTCACCGAAGCCCGCTCGCTCGTCGACGGTGGCGTTCGCGAGCTGATCTTGATCGCGCAAGACCTCGCCAGTTGGGGACACGACCGGCGTCGAGCTGGTCGAGGCGAGGCCGTTGAAGTGCTCGACGAAGGTGGCACGCAACCGTTGATCGAACTCACGAAAGCGCTCACCAGTGAGGTCGATCGGGTGCGGCTGCTCTATCTCTACCCCTCTGGTCTCACTCAGGGCCTGATCGAAACCATTCTGGCGACGGGCGTGCCCTACTTTGACCTCTCCCTTCAACACGCTTCGCGCCCGCTGCTTCGTGGCATGCGTCGCTGGGGTGACGGGGATCGCTTCTTGGAGCGCATCGCGGCTATTCGCCGCGCCGAGCCCGACGCGGCTTTTCGCTCGTCGTTCATTTTGGGCTACCCCGGCGAGAGCGAAGACGACCAGCGCAAACTCCTCGACTTTATTGAAGAGGCCCAACTCGACTGGGCGGGTTTCTTCACGTTCTCCTCTGAAGCCGGCACCTACGCGAACGATCTCGACAGTCCCGTTCCCCACGAACTGGCCCTCGAGCGGTTGCGCGAAGTCTCCGAACTCCAAGACACCATCACCGCGAAAAAGCGTGACGATCTGGTTGGCACCCACCAACAGTTGTTAGTCGACGCACCGGGCGTGGCTCGGAGCGTTCGCGAGTGTCCCGAGATCGATGGCATCGTCATGGTCGATCCAGCACTTATCGTGGGATCGATGGTGAATT
>DATCBX010000053.1:0-2583 GCA_036511635.1 Acidimicrobiales bacterium
CGTCGCGGTTGCGTCGGTCCTGGTCTCGATAGCCCTCTTACCGTTTGCCCTCTCGAGCCTCTTTGGTGCCTTTCACTACTCGCCCAGCCAGCCTGGCTTCGAACTCTCAGCGAATACCACGTTGCGTGGCGAGTGGACAAAACTCAATATTGCGGCAATTTCCATGAACGAGGCCTCCCAGTCGATAACGCTTCGCGTTACTGGTTTTCACAACTGTCCGAGCATCTGCAAAAGCGTCGAACGCTTGCAGTTGTTCTCAGTACACACTGAGCCCAGCGGCGCCCTGGGCTCTCCTCCGTCGGCGTACGTCGATCTACCGACCGATTCGAGTGATATCGATCAGCAGATCACGCTTCCCATGGAGGGAAAACTCATCGACTACCCCTTTGACCACTATCGCCTTCTTCTTGGCATCACGTTCTCAAACATTTCTGCAAGCGGCAACATCGTGCCCATCGATCGCGCGCAGAATCACGCTGGTCTCGAGTACACCGTCGACAACAATATTGCGCGCGTGTCCATGTCGACGCCGAGGCCGTTGATGACGTCAACGTACGACACGAAGGGCGTTCATTATGACACGCTCACGTCACTAAGTTTTTTTCGACCCTCGTACTTACGGATTCTCACCGCGCTGCTCACGCTGCTCATCATTCTCGCCGCCGCCTACGGCGTACTGTTTCGACCATTCACCCAGATCATTCCAACGGTCGGAGGACTCGTCTTGGGGGTCTGGGGCGTTCGTTCGCTACTCGTGGGGTCGTACCCGCCAGACTCCACCGGCGTCGACCTCGTTCTCGAGACGGCAATCTTGTTGCTGTTGGTGGTGGTCGCGTTGCGAGCCGCCCTTTTCATGTGGCCCAGGGCCAGCATTCGCTACAGGGGCGACCCGGCGACTGAAGATTCAGACGTCGACCAAGTATTCGAAAGTTCAGACTTCGAACCGATAACCGAATGACTTACTCGGCGACGCCCGGCGTGTTCGTTTTGTAGTTGCTCAGCACCGTGACGCCCTTACTGTTGACCACGCGCACGTGCGTAATCTTTTGGAGGGCCACGGCGCAGGTCATCGTGGCGTTCACGGTCTTGCCCGCAACGGATCGGTACGTGCCGGCCGTCCACCAGGTGCCGTCCGTCGACTCCATCGACACGGTGTAGAGCGTGCCACTCGGAAGCCCTCGCTCTTGAAGATCAATTGCTGTCCCCCACGACTGCGAGGTGAGTTCGATGCTCGCCTTCACCAAGGGGACCCCACGCAACGCGACCGTGCGGTGAAGGGGTGGCGGGGTGGACTTGTTGGCCGTGAAGCCGACGATGACGAGAGAGGCCGCGACCGCGCCTACTAAAACGACTGATACCGCACGACGAGTTCGTGCTCGGCGTTGTTGAACACCGGCTTGATGCAGATCACTCAGTACCTTCTGCGACAGTTCCGCAGAAACAGTCGCCGACGCGGCGACGGCACCGGGGTCGACGTAGCGCAACATCTCATAGGTCTCGCTCATCTCACGAACGAGCGCGGAGCAGTCCGTGCAACCTTCAAGGTGCGCGCGTAACGCAAGATCCTCGCTGGCAGGAAGGTCACCAAAGACGTGCATTGCGATCGCTTCATTCCACTGTTCACAGCCTGGTTCGCTCACTGGTCCAACCCTCCTTCCTCTAACAAGAGTCTCAGCATCCGTAAAGCGTAAAAGGCGCGACTACGTACCGTGCCTTCAGGAATGGCGTAGAGCTCGGCTACCTCGCGACCACTTCGACCATTGAAATACATCTCCACCACGACCAGCCGATGCTCAGGGTCCAGACGAGAGATTGCCGCCTCCATCTGCCATCCGAGCATTGCCTTCTCGACGTGATCTTCTGAGACGGGTTCGTTCGTCGTTTCAAGAGGAAGCGTCTGGTGTTTGATCTGCTGAGAGCTCGCGTCGAGAATTACACGACGTTCTATTGCGAACAACCACGTACGAAGTGAGCCGAGCGAGGAATCGAATCGAGACCGTGAACGCCACGCTCGAGCGAACGTCTCTTGAACGGCGTCTTCCGCGCGTTCAGTTGAGTTAAGAGATCGCCGGGCAAAGCCAAAAAGTTCGCCACCATGAGACAAAAAGGCATCGCGCAACCCCGTCTCATCGGCCTCTTCGAAACTCTTGTCCCCTTCGGACCTCACCTCAGATAATCGCCCCGCACCTTTTGGTGTCATGGCCGCGGTGTCGAGTATCTCTGAGGATTCGACCGTAGAAGCGTGCGCATCAGGCACCACCGTAAGTTCGCGTCGCCTTGACATGATTAGTAGACAACGCCACCCACTGGACTCGTCGTCGTGGTCGTTGGTGCTGGCTTTGTTGTCGTGGTGGTTGGCGCAGGATTCGTCGTCGTCGTTACACCAGAACCCGTCGTTGTCGTGGTGGTTGGCGTTGGCTTAAAGGGCGTCTTAGTGGAGGACGTGGCGACGGCCTTTACGAGAAACCACGTGCCTCCCTTGAAGACGAGACCTTCTCCACTACTTCCTCGGGCACCACTGTCGCCCACGAACGTGTACACGGGGTATGAGTTATACGTCACTTGCTTCATTTTGGCACCTCT
>DATCBX010000054.1:0-4993 GCA_036511635.1 Acidimicrobiales bacterium
GCTGATACCGCCACGCAGTAGTCCGGCACGTAACCTCTCGAGACCTCTTCGCCCGTCGCCGCGTCAATCACGGGAATCGAGGGGTTCAAAATAGTGCCGGCGCCGAGGACACTTCCCTTACCCACCCGAGCACCATCGACAATCATGCAACGACTACCAATGAACGCGCCGTCTTCAATCACCACGGGCACGGCGTTCGCTGGCTCGAGCACACCACCAATGCCTACGCCTCCCGCGAGGTGCACGTTCGCGCCAATTTGGGCACAACTACCCACTGTCGCCCACGTGTCAACCATGGAATCTTTGCCAACCCACGCACCGATATTGACAAAGCTCGGCATCAAAATGACGCCCGGGCTGAGATAACTGCCCCGTCGCGCAACCGCACCCGGCACGACTCGTACACCTCGCCGCTCGTAGTCACCCTTGAGCTCCAATTTGTCGAGATACTCAAATGGGCCCGCTTCACTCTTCTCAAGGCTGCGCAGTCGAAAGAGCAACAAAATTGCCTGTTTCACCCATTCGTGAACGACCACGTCACCCGCGTCGTTGATCTCAGCGACACGGAGTTGCCCGTCATCAAGTTTGGTGATTACCAGTTCGACATCGCGGCGTGCGTCAAGGCTCGTCGGCGTGATGTCGCTTAGTTGTTCATACCATTTTCCAATGCGTGCTTCTAGTTCACTCATAGAGCAATCGTACTGGTGGGACTACGAAGCCTCGAGACGAGAAGCGGCAAGTTCCAGGCGATCATTGGGCTGCACCACGGCTACGCGCACGTAGTCCTTTCCGGCCTCACCATAAAGCTCGCCGGGGCTAACGACGAGCCCAGAACGCTCCGCGAGGAGTAACGCCAATTCCCAGCCGTCCATTCCATCCTTCGAGCACCAAAGGTAGAACGATCCTTCGGGAATAGGAGCATCAACGTCGAGATGCTTCAGCGCCCGACTCAAGAGCTCGAGGCGGTAGAAGTAGCGGTCTCGTTGAACGTCGACGTGCGCGTCATCTCCGTACGCGAGCGCTACGGCCGCTTGCACCGGACCAGGCACCATGAAACCGGCGTGCTGGCGAACGGAGCGAAGGTACGACACGATATCCGTATCGCCAGCATAAAAACCCGCACGAAAGCCCGCGAGATTTGAACGCTTAGAGATTGAATGCAACGCGATAACGCCGCTCGAGCCGTGTTCGAGGATGGAACGAGGTCGCGAAGCCCAGGTGAACTCGGCGTAACACTCGTCGCTCGCCACCAACACTTCGTGGCTGCGTCCCCAGCGCGCTAACTCCCCAAGTTCGTCGAGAAAACCGGTGGGGTTCGACGGCGAGTTCGCCCACAACACCAACGCGCGTTCGACGTCGTTGGGATCAATTGACGAGAGATCGAGTTGACCGTTCACCATCGCCACGGGCACCGATCGCAGACCAGCGAGCGTGGCCCCCATCGCGTACGTCGGGTAACTCACCGCCGGGTAAAGAACCGTGTCGCGTTGGGGCTTTCGCAGGTGAAGGTAGCCCGCGAGCGAGGCAACGAATTCCTTCGTACCCACGCAGGCCGCGAGGTCGCCACTTTCGAGTTCGAGGCCAAATCGGCGGTTCATCCAGCCAGCCGCTGCTGTGCGATAGTCAGGTGTTCCGGCTGACGGCGGGTAACCCCTTGCTCCGACGCCTCTCGCGAGTTCTTCGATGACGAAGGCCGGAGGTGGGTCAACGGGCGTTCCGATAGAGCAATCGATGGCCCCGCCCTCAAAGTTCGACGCGACTGCTTTAAGTCCGTCGAGGCGCTCGTACGGGTACGCGGGAGGAGTAAAGCTCACGCCGAGACTCGCCACTCACTAAAGCGGGCCGCACCCACTGCGTCCAGTACGACGTGTATCAAGACACCTTCGTCGGTCATCGACGTGTCGAGCACGTCACCTTCGCGATGAGCCGCGGCGAGCAAGTCGCCTCGATCAAGTGGCAGCTGCAACGTCAGCACGCGGTCGCGCGAGCGAAGCCGATCACCAATGGTGGCGATAACGTTGTCAAGGTTCTCGTGGGTAAGCGCTGAAACCCAGACACTTCCCTCATAGTTCTTCGCGAGGTCTTTCGCTCTCGAGCCCGGCGCGTCGGCCTTATTAAAGACGAGTAGTTCGGGCACGTGATCGGCGTCGATTTCGACGAGCACGTCGCGCACGGCCGCGATCTGTTCTTCGGCGTGGTCGCTCGCACCGTCCACCACGTGCACCAACAAATCCGCCAACTGCACCGATCTCAGCGTGCTCATAAAAGCTTCGACGAGTTCGTGGGGAAGATTGGAGATGAAACCCACAGTGTCGGTAAAAAGAATCGTCTCGCCACCAGGCAACTGGCGCTGGCGGGTGCGAGGATCCAACGTCGCGAAGAGTCGGTCTTCTACAAGTACGCCCGCGTCGGTGATGGCGTTCAACATCGATGATTTCCCGGCGTTGGTGTAGCCCACTAACGTCACTTCTCGGTGACGACCCCGGGCCCGACCTTGACGCTGCACGGTACGCGTGCGGTCAATTTCCTTCAACTCTCCGCGAATATGGTGAATGCGATTCACCAACCGACGTCGATCGACCTCAAGTTGCGTTTCACCAGGGCCCCTTGTTCCAATACCTCCGGCTTGTTGGGAGAGTGAACCCCCAGCACGACGAAGGCGAGGCAGTCGGTACTGCAAAAGCGCTAACTCGACCTGGGCTTTGCCTTCGGGCGTGCGCGCGTTCTGGGCGAAGATGTCCAAGATCACGGCCGTGCGGTCGATAGCCGTGCGTCCAAGAATCTTTTCTAGGTTGCGTTGTTGGGCGGGCGAAAGGTTGTGTTCAAAAACAACAGTGTCGGAGTCGACAACGAGACAGATTTCCTTGAGTTCTTGCACCTTTCCAGATCCAATGAACGTCGCCGGATCTGGACGGTCACGGCGCTGCACCACACGAGCGACGACTTCAGCGCCCGCGGTGTCTACGAGGAGAGCCAATTCTTCAAGTTGGAGTTCGAGTTCGTCTTCGCTCACTCCAGGAAAGAGCACGCCCACGAGCACGATCTTCTCGCGAATCGTGCGATCGATGAGAGTGGTGGGTATATAGGTCACGCTTCAAGCCAGTCCACGTCCGCGACGAACTGCACGGGACCACTTAACGTGGCGTTGGAGCCATCGAACTCTACGAACAACGACCCTCCGGGATTCTCCACCGTGACAGCGTCGCCGCTGAGTCCGCCTCGGCGAGCGAGCGCCGCGACCGCGCATGATCCCGTACCACAGGCCTGCGTCCACCCCACGCCACGTTCAATAACGCGAATACTTAGTCGATCTTCTCCCAGCACGCTGAGAAACTCAACATTCGCCCCGCCAACCTGCGCCGAGAGTTTTTCAGCTAACTCTTCACAGTCGGCCTTACTCCACGCAACGTTGTCCAGCACCACAACGTGGGGATTGCCAACGTTCGCTACGCCGTACGCCCCTTCGACTGTTTCGCCAAAGGTCACCTCGCCCATCGAGACGCTTCCCCAGCCCGACGTTTCGTTCATGATCAAATTCACGCGTTTTAGACCAGCGCCCGTGAAAACGTCGAGCGAATCCCACGTCGCACCAGTGAAGCGACGAACCGCGGCGGCGAGGCATCGGATCCCGTTTCCCGACATTTCGGCCATCGAACCATCCGCGTTGTAGAGCGTCATCGCAATCGGTGATCCGAGCGTCGCGAGCAATAATCCGTCAGCGCCTACGCCTGAGGTCCGATCGCAGAGCGCGCGAACACGTTCAGGAGTCCACGACGGCCCAAGTCCGTGTTCTTGGACGTCAACGAGAAAGTCGTTTCCCGCACCGTGCCATTTTTGGAGACGACCTACTGCCACTGATCTATTCTCGCACGAACCCGTTGAAGCTACTCAACACCTCACGAAGTCGCGCTGTTGCAGAGTCGCCGTCGCTGAACCACTCAATTCGAGGGTCACGTCGAAACCACGAACGCTGTCGTCGGACCAATCGACGGCTTTGGGCAATGGCCTCGTCAACGCATTTTTCGAGCGGCGCACCTTCTTCGAGGTGACGTAGAAGCTCCTTGTAGCCAACGGCCTGTCGCGCGGTGCGACCCATGCCACCCGGAGCGCTCGCGAGTCGCCTCACCTCTTCGAGGAGTCCTTCGTCCATCCATCTTCGAAAACGCGTCGCGATGCGTTCGTTCAGTATCTCGACGTCGCAGTCAAGCCCAATCTGCACGACACGAACCGGACCGTACGTCAACAGTCCTTCGCCGTAGGAAGAAAAGGTGCGATGCGATCCCAGGGTGACCTCGAGAGCACGCACGACGCGTCGTGCGTTCGACGCCTC
Source organism: Acidimicrobiales bacterium (assembly GCA_036511635.1). GTDB lineage: Bacteria > Actinomycetota > Acidimicrobiia > Acidimicrobiales > RAAP-2 > RAAP-2. Next base: position 4,331 of record DATCBX010000054.1, read on the forward strand.
AAGACGACTCGCTGCCAATGGATCAAGTTCGCGAAGCTCTTCAAAGAGTGACGGGAGTTCACTCTCGGCGCGCGCCTCGAGCTGTTGTCGAATCTCTGGGTAGCGAGAAGGAATGTCAAGGTCGTCGAGTACCGCTCGACCATAGAGCCCGGTGCCGCCCACGTAAAGCGCGCCGTGACCACGGTCCCATAGTTCCTTCGTCGCGTCTCTCGCCGCACGTTGAAATTGCGCAACCGTGAATTCGTTGCTCGGACTCACGAGGTCGAGCAAGTGATAGGCGACTTCGGCGCGTTCGCCGCGCGTGGGCTTCGCGGTGCCGAGATCCATTCCTCGGTACACGCTCATCGCGTCGACGCTGAGAATCTCTACGTTGCCTCCACTCTCGAGTGCGAAGGCGTGAGCAAGTGCTGACTTTCCCGAGGCGGTTGGTCCGACGAGCGCGACCGCGGGCTGGCGAGGCGTCATCGCGAAGAGAGCAGTGGCACGCGAATCTTGTGTCGAGGAGAGCGCAACACTGAACGCAACTCACCAAGCAGGTAGTACGGCGCGCCGTAGGTCACGTCCACACTCACGAGTGAGCCTTGTCGTGTCGCCTGCTCGCTCACCGGAAAGTGAATCAGCTTGCCTTGGCGAGTGCGTCCCGAGATCATTTGATCATTACGA
>DATCBX010000055.1:0-6326 GCA_036511635.1 Acidimicrobiales bacterium
CGGCCTCGGGTCAGGGTTTTCACACGCCTGACAAGAACCACATCCACCATCGTCTGATGCGCCTCGGTCACGGACACCGTCGCACGGTCATCATCCTCTGGTCGTGGACTGCGTTGCTCTGTGGCTTCGTGTTGTTGCCCCTTTTTGACACCCGTGCCAACGTCTTTATTCCCTTGGGCGTCGCCGTGCTCGTCATTGCGCTATTCACCTGGTTCAGTCCGTTACTGTGGCGCCTCAGGCGTCGCCGCGAAGAAGCTGACCTGCCCGACGAAAGCGTGGTGCCTTGAGTGATGACCAAGTTGACGACGGCGCAGACGGCTCGGACCAGGAGAAATCAACCCTAAGGGATTTGCCTGGACTGGCGGCCTTCGCCACAATGGGCTCGACTATCGCCGGGTGTCTCGCGGTAGGCGTCGTCCTCGGTCTGTTCGTCGACCACACCTGGCACTGCGCTCCCTTGGGTCTTCTAATCGGGATAGTGTTAGGAACGGTCGCGGCCGTGGCGAGTGTTGCAAAACTCGTTCGTCGTTTCCTTTAAATATTGACCGCCCGTGCTAGAAAACCTTCCCGCCAACACCCTTCCACGTCTCCTGCGCCGAACCACCCTTTCGGCTATCGCAGCGGGTGTTATTGGCTTTTTTGTCGCCATTTTCGTTGCGCCACCGCTGGCCGCCCTTGGTCTCGTTCTTGGCGTAGGACTGGCCATTCTCAATCTGCGATTTTTGGACTCTCAGGCCGCCAAGGTGGAGTTAAAGGGTGAACAGAGCACCAAAGCCGTTCGACGTCAATTGGGCGGACGCACGACGGGACGCCTGGCGATCATGACGGTGGTCGTGCTGGTCGTCGTCTGGCTGAACGCCCCTCTAGGAATCGGTATTGTGTCAGGGCTTGTTCTTTATCAAATTGTCTTCGTCGCGAACGTCATGCGTGTCGTTGCGGGCCAGGGAGGAATGTAGTGCGGACGTTGGAAGCAGTGAAGACCATCAGTGTGGGCGTGCACCCCGTGGCGCACCTCTTCGGTCAAACTATTGATACCGACATCGTCACTTCTACAGTCCTTGCCGCGGTCATCCTTTTGTTTCTGGGCTTTCGCATGCGCTCAAAGGTGACTGACGGGGTGCCGGGCAAACTGCAGCTTTTCTGGGAACTCTTGATCGAACAGGTGAACGAACTCGCCGACTCCGCCATTGGCCCAAAAGGCCGACGTTTCGTTCCTATTGGTGTCACGCTCTTCCTTTTCATCCTGATCTGCAACTGGATTGGCTTTATTCCTTCGGCTCTTCATCCGGGTAGTTCCGCTGAGATTCTTCCCGCGCCCACGGGCGACGTGAACCTTTGTCTCGCGATGGCACTGTTCGTCATTGTCTGGGTGCACATTGAGTCGTTTCGTGCGCGCGGCATTCGTGGCTACTTCCGTCACTACCGCGAGCCCTACATTGCCTTGACGCCGATCAACGTCATCGAAGAGATCACCAAGCCAATCACCTTGACCTTCCGTCTCTTTGGCAACCTGTTCTCCGGCGGACTGATGATCGCGGTGATGGTTACGTTGTTGCCTATATTCGTCTCGCCACTTGGCGAACTCGTCTGGAAGCCCTTCGACCTCTTTATTGGTCTCATCCAGGCGTACATCTTTATGTTGTTAACGGTTCTGTATTTCGCCTTCGCGACGAGTCACGAAGGTCACGAGCCGGATTTAGTTCTTGAAACGTCTCACTAACCAACCAGGAGGAAATGAATAATGGCAACTACAGATTCTGTGGCGAGCGCGGTACGCATCGCCGGTGCACTCGTCGGTGGCGGTCTCGCCCTCGGCGGCGGTGCCATCGGTGCAGCAATCGGTGACGGCTTGGCCGGTAGCCAGACCATCGCAGCCATCGCGCGTCAGCCCGAGATCGAAAACAAAGCGCGTCAGTACTTCTTCTTGACCGTTGGTTTGGTCGAGGCAATGTACTTCATCAACCTGTTGTTCATGGTTGTCTTTGTCTACGTTTTCAAGTCGCAATAGTTCTAACGTGTCGCTTCGCGGGTGCGGAGCGACACGAGTGTTGTTCCCTATGAAAGAAGGTCTTTCGAGATGATTGCGACGTCAGTTTTCCTGTTACCTAACGGCACGTTCTTCGTTGAACTGTTGGTGGTGGCGGTCATTCTGTATCTCATGACGAAGTACATCCTGCCGCCCCTCAACAAGGCAATGGAGGGACGTCAAGAGAAAATTCGTGCATCCCTGGCAGCGGCCGACGCGGCACGTGCCGAAGCCGCCGCGGCTGATGATGAACGGGCCAAAGTTCTCGTTGTCGCCCGTGAGCAAGCTCGAACGATCGTGTCCGGTGCCCAAGAGACGTCCGATCAGCTCAAGGCTGAAGCGGGGGCTCGGGCTCAAGTGGAGTACGACCGCATCGTGGCGAGTGCGCTTGGTGAGGTAGCTGCGGCGCGCCAACACGCAATCGACGAAGCGTCAGCGCGTATTGGTGAGATTGTCTTTGACCTCGTGTCAAAGGTGGTCGCGCGCGAAGTCGACCAGAGCACCCACGATGATCTCGTGCGCGAGGCCGTCGCGGCGCTCAACGCCGAAGCGGTAAAGGGCACGAACCGCTAATCATGCTCCCCAAGCTCGAAGGATTCGCCGCCGCCCTCTTGGGCCGACTTGACCAGACCGTGCTCGCCACGGCGGTCAGTGACCTCGAGGCATTGCAAGCAACGGTTCTCTCACGCGGTGATCTCAGCGCGGTTCTCTCCGACACCAGTATTTCCAGCGTCGCGCGCGGGCTTGTGGTGAGTGACCTGCTGTCAAGCAAGGTGAGTGGCGAGGCGCTTCGACTCAGTGTGTACGCGGCCACGTCCGTGCCGGCACAAGAAGTACCGCACGCGATTGACGAACTGGCGCACGTCGCGCGCGAACTCCTTGAGACGGGCGAATTTCATCACCCTGGTCTGGGGTTGCTCGACGCGCGCCGTCGAGTCGCCGGTTACGCCGACGCGCTGCTAGAAGAGATCGATACTGAAAACTTCACCACCATTGAGGATGACCTCTTTCGTTGGGCACGCACCATCGAAGGTAATGAAGGTCTTCGTCACCTGTTATTAGACCGCGACGCGTCGCTCGAGGCGCGCCTTGGTCTAACCGACCAGCTCCTTAGCGGCAAAGTCAACGCCGTGTCACTCGAGCTCGCGCGTTTCACCGTCATCGGTGGGCGACCTCGCGACGTCGTAGGCACGCTGGATTTTTTGGTGAACTACGTCGCTCAGTCGCGCGACTGGCGCGTTGCGCGCGTGCACACCGCGCGTGCGCTCGACGCAGCCAGCCAAAACCAACTCGTAGGGTCGCTCAGCACCCTCACGGGCAAGAACGTGGAACTTCAGATTGCCGATCAGCCTTCACTCTTGGGCGGCGTGCTCGTTGAGATTGGTGACCTTCGTCTCGACGCCACCACGCGTGGTCGTCTGGGTTCTTTGCATGACGCGGTGACGTCGGGAAAATATCTCGACTCCGCACTTGATCGAAACGAATAGGAAAAGGAAACTGTGATGACCGAGCTCACTATTAGTGCCAGCGAGATCACTGAGGCACTGCGCAAGCACGTGACCGACTTCAACCCGGCCGTCGCGGCCGAGCAGGTAGGGCGCGTCGTCGAGGTTGGCGACGGTATTGCACGCGTATCGGGACTGCCTTCAGCAAAAGTAAACGAGCTCCTCGAGTTCGAAGACGGCACCGTAGGTCTCGCGATGAACCTCGACGAGGAGACCATCGGCGCGGTCGTGCTCGGTTCCGTCGACGGCATCGAAGAAGAGCAGGTCGTACGTTCAACGGGTCGAATTCTTTCAATGCCCGTTGGCGACGCGCTTCTTGGACGCGTCGTGAACGCTCTCGGAGAGCCCATTGACGGTAAGGGGCCACTCGTCGGTGCCAAGCAACGCCGCATGGAGATCCAGGCGCCCGGTATCACTGGCCGCCAGCCCGTGAGCGAGCCGCTCCAGACCGGTATCAAGGCCATCGACGCAATGACGCCCATTGGTCGTGGACAACGCGAACTCATCATTGGTGACCGCAAGACCGGAAAGACGACCGTCGCGATTGACACCATCTTGAACCAGAAGGGTCAAGGGGTTAAGTGCATCTACGTTGCCGTGGGTCAAAAGAACTCATCCGTCGCCCAGACCGTGAAAACCCTCGAGGACCACGGCGCCTTTGCGTACACCGTTGTTGTCGTCGCGGGCGCCGGTGACCCCGCACCGTTTAAGTTCCTTGCGCCATACGCGGGCTGTGCGATTGGTCAAGAGTGGATGGAAAATGGCGAGCACGCGCTCGTTATCTACGACGACCTTTCTAAGCAGGCCGAGGCCTACCGTCAGATTTCGCTGTTGCTGCGTCGCCCACCAGGTCGCGAGGCGTACCCCGGTGACGTCTTCTATCTCCACAGTCGTCTCCTTGAGCGTGCCGCGAAGTTGAGCGACGAGCTCGGCGGTGGCTCACTCACCGCACTGCCAATCATCGAGACCAAGGCCGGCGATATTTCGGCCTACATTCCAACGAACGTCATCTCGATTACCGACGGACAGGTCTTCTTGCAGTCCGACCTTTTCTATTCGGGTGTTCGTCCCGCGATTGACGTGGGTAACTCGGTGTCGCGCGTAGGTGGCGCGGCGCAGATTAAGGCCATGAAGTCCGTCGCTGGTACGTTGAAGATCGACCTTGCGCAGTTCCGCGACCTCGAGTCATTCGCGACCTTTGGCTCGGAACTCGACAAGTCGTCGCAACAGCAGCTCGATCGCGGTTACCGCTTGACCGAACTGCTGAAGCAGGGCCTCAACGCACCAGTACCCGTCGAAGAGCAGTGTGTGGTTATTTACGCCGGTACGCGCGGTTGGCTCGATACGGTCCCCGTCGACGACGTCATTCGTTTTGAAGCAGAACTCTTGACGGACTTTCGCGCGAAGCACACCGATTTGCTCGCTCAGATTCGCGACACGGGCACGCTGCCCGATGCCGAGAAGCTCGACGCCGCGATGAAGTCGTTCGTCGACAGTTTTGCCCCGAGTAACTAGAGAGTTAGAAGAGCGAGAGAGGAGGAGCTATGGCTGGTGGACAAGAAAAGATTCTGCGTCGACGCATCAAGTCCGTTAATTCAACGCGCAAGATAACCAAAGCTATGGAACTCATCGCGGCAGCTCAGATCCCTCGAAGCACGGCGCGCATCGTCGCTAATCGCCCGTACCGCCTCGGTATGCAGCGCACTGTCCTCGAAGCCGCTCTTGGCGATCCCGCGGGCGCGGCGAAGTTGCTCGCGTTGCCCGAAAAGGTAGAGACCGCACTCGTGCTGGTGTTGACCGGCGACCGCGGACTTTCGGGCCCCTACAACAACGCCTCACTTCGCGCCGGCGAGCGCTTAGTTGAGAAACTCCAGAGCGAAGGCACCCAAGTGCGCCTCGTGACCGTTGGAAAAAAGGCCGCGGCGTACTTTCGCTTCCGCGGCCTCGACGTCGAAGAGAGCTACGCGGGGTTCGTGGACCGTCCGACGTTCTCGGACGCTCAAGACATCGCGGCCCAACTCGCTCGGCCGTACCTCGAGAGCGAAGCGCAGCAGATCCTTCTCGTCTCGACCCGGTACCTCTCAGCGGGAACCCAGGCCATTGAAGTTCGCCAACTCTTGCCTTTGGTTCTGCCAGAGATGCCCGTTGACGACACGCCGAAACCTCTGTCGGGCTACACCGAGTTCGAACCTGAAGTGGAGAAGTTGCTGTTCTACTTGATGCCACGTTTTCTTGAGAGCGAGATCTTCTCCGCTCTTCTTGAAGGCGCGGCCTCGTTTCACACCAGTCAGCAGCGAGCCATGGCCGCCGCGACGGAGAACGCCGACGAACTCGGCCAGAACTTGACTCGCGTAATGAACCGAGCCCGACAGGACTCGATCACCACCGAAATTATGGAAATCGTGGGCGGCGCCGAAGCGCTCCGCTCGGGAAAGTGAGAAACACATGACCGTGGCCCCTGAAAAGACCAAACTCGAAACAGGACGGGTCGTCGCGATAGCTGGCCCGGTGGTGGACGTGGAGTTCCCGCCTCACGCCTTGCCGGAGATCAACCACGCGGTGGAAATGGACATCGAACTCGAAGGCGAGACCTTCACCGTCGTGGGCGAAGTTGCCCAGCAGATTGGTGAAGGACGCGTTCGTTGCGTGTGCATGAAGCCCACTGACGGACTCGTGCGTGGTGCGCTCGTGCGCCAAAGCGGCCGTGGCATCACTGTGCCCGTGGGCGACGCCGTTCTCGGGCACGTCTTTAACGTGCTCGGTCAGCCACTCGACGTCGCGGACATTGGCAAAGT
>DATCBX010000056.1:0-10400 GCA_036511635.1 Acidimicrobiales bacterium
CTACCTGCAAGGTATTGGCGAGGTGAAGACCAACTATCACCGCCCACTAGTGGGCGCTCCTAAGGCAATCACCGTTAAGCGCGAGGGAAAAAAGTGGTGGCTGAGTGTGCGCTGCGTGGACGTGCCGGCAGAACCCCTCGCTTCCACGGGTCGCGAGGTGGGCATCGATCTCGGGGTGACGAACCTCGTCGCCACGAGCGATGGCGAACTCATCGAAGGCGAACAGTTTGGATCTAGAGCGCGATCCCACTTGGCACAAGCCCAACAGAGACTCGCGACAAAGCAACGTGGATCGAATCGTCGGCGACGTCAGGTCGAAGAAGTCGCGCGGCTTCATCGCAAAATCGCAAATCGGCGCCACAATACGGCCCACTAGTTGAGTCGTCGATTGGTGAACGACTACGACCTCCTCGTCTTGGAAGATCTCGCCATTACGAATATGGTGCGCGCGCCCAAAGCGCAGCCCGATCCCCACGCTCTCGGAGCGTTCCTGCCGAATGGCGCCGCTAAAAAGGCTGGGCTCAATCGTTCTATTTACGACGCGGGGTGGGGAACACTGGTGTCACTTCTTTCCTATAAGGCTGAAAGCGCCGGTGGGATAGTGGTGACGGTAGATCCCCGCTACACCAGTCAGGCGTGCGCCGAATGTGGCCACGTCGACGCTGGTAACCGAGTGAGCCAATCGGCGTTTCTATGTCTCTCGTGTGGTCACGCGGGCCACGCCGACGTAAACGCCGCACGCAACATCCTTCGGGCCGGTAGAGCCCAGCAGGCCTAGGCCCGCGCTGGCCGAAATTAGGCCACTACCCAATGTTCTGGTCATCGACCAGGCGCTAGGCCTGGCACTTCTGGCAGTAGTAGGTAGATCGACCACGTACGCTTTCGCGTCGCAGTGTCTGGCGGCACTGGTAACAGGGCTGTCCTTCGCGGTTGTAGACCTGATGGAACTGTTGATAGTTTCCGGGCTTCGCGTCAGGGTCCACGAACTGTTCGTCGTCGAGCGTCGAACCGCCGTGCTTTATGGCATCGGTCAAGATCTCAGAAATTGCGCGATGCAACCGGCGAATCTCAATTGTGGAGAGTGATTCGGCCGGACGATCAAAGCGCAGTCCGGCGGCGAAAAGAATTTCATCGGCGTAGATGTTGCCGATCCCCGCGATGATGTCCTGATCGGTCAATACGGCCTTTAGAGGCGTTGATCGGCTGCGTAAGACAGCGGCGAAACGGTCCCAGCCAATCTGATCTTCGAAGGGGTCAAGGCCTAGATGCGCCAGTTCCGGTACGGCCTTGCGCAACGCTAGACCGTCGCCGCCAATGGAGAGTCGCGCGAACTTCGAGATTTCGACCGGCGTGTCACCCTCGCTCGGCGCTTTCGAGACGTAGATCTCGCCAAAGGTCCTCGGATCGACGTAACGGAGTTCTCCACCTTGAAGAAAGGTGAATACCACGTGGGTGTGTTTGGGCTTGGGGTCTTTGGGGCTCTTCGCGCGCAGTAACTGCCCGCTCATACCGAGGTGGATAACCAGGTGCGAGCCGTTGTCGAGCCCAAGGACAAGATTCTTGCCGAGTCGCTGCACCGACTTGATCGTGTGACCCTCCACCATGACGCGAAAGTCCTTCGCGGTCTTATGGCGACGAACGGCCCGGCCGTTCGTGACGGCGGCCGTTTTGATCTTCTTGCCCACGAGGTCGCGCGCGAGCGACGCGCGGACCGTTTCGACTTCAGCGAGCTCAGGCATCGAGGTGCCTCTGCCAGGCAGTTTGTGCGGCGCTACCTTCCGCTCCTTTTTTCGAGCGGCCCTCGCCCGAGCCGACGACTTTTTCGCCGACGCTCACCGTTGCTCGGTACGTCACGTCGTGGCTGGGTCCATCGGCAACGACTCGATAGACCGGCGTACCGCGGCCCGAGGACTCAGCCCACTGACGAAGTTGCGTTTTGGGATCAACGTCGCCCGGTTCGTGCGACGCGCTCTCAACCACATCAGCGAGCGATTCGTGCACAAACTTTTTCGCGACGTCGTACCCGCGTTCTAGGTACAGTGCGGCCACCACGGCTTCAAACGCGTCGGCGAGGAGGGAAGGGCGTTCCGACCCGTTTTCCTTTTTGACCCCGCGTCCGACGCGAAGCACCCCGCCCAAATCGAGTTTTCTCGCCGCGTCAGCCAACGAGGCTTCGTTGACCACACGACTTCGCACCAGTGAACCGGAACCTTCGTTGAGATCGGGATACTTCGTGACAATTAAATCGGCGATCGCTAAGTCCACGACGGCGTCGCCGAGAAACTCGAGTCGTTCATTTGACTCAACGTCGTGTTCGGCAGCGAAACTTGAGTGCGTCAGGGCCGTCAGCAACTGGGGGCTCGTAGATTCGAGACCCAAACGCTCAGCGACCGTGTCGAGAGACGAGACCATGAGGCTCACGCGCCTCGTTAGGCAACCTGAAGTTTGACCGCGACGTAATCAACAGCGTCGCGCACCGAGACGAGTCCTTCAAGGTCCTCGTCGTCAATGTGAAACCCAGCTGAGTAACTCGCGAGGTGCTCTTCGAGCGCTTCGACGAGCTCAATTAGCGCGAGCGAATCCGCGCCGAGGTCTTCGAAAGAAGCGTCTTCAGCAATGTCGCCAGGCGTCGATTCCAGAATTTCCGCGAGTTGGTCACGCACGAGCACCAAGATGGTGGCTCGGTCCAGCGGGGTGGCAGTATCAGCGCTCATGTCGCCTCCTTTGACGTGCCATCCAAGACTACCGAGAGGCCGACCAGGAGGGCTTGGTTAGGCAGCTTGATCAGGGCGAATCGTCGCCTTTAGTTTCGCGACCATCCCCGCGGCGTCCACTTCAGCCGCGACGCGAAGCGCGTTCATGATGGCCGTGGCGTTCGAGGATCCGTGGCTGATGACACAGATTCCGTCCACGCCCAACAACATTGCGCCACCTTGGCGCTCTGGCGTGAGCTCGCTTGCAAGGGGCAACAAGTACTCGAAGAGCACGTCGCCGGCAGCCTTGGTGGCGTCGTTGGTGCCCACGGCGCTGAGGACCGTTGAAAAGACAAACTTCAGCGCGCCCTCGAGCGTTTTTAGCGCGACGTTGCCGGTGAAACCATCAGTCACCACCACGTCAACAGTCGATGGAATGAGGTCGCGCCCCTCCACGTTGCCGACAAAGTTCAGCGTCGACGCTTGAAGCAGTAGTTCGTGCGTTGCCTTGACGAGTGGCGTGCCCTTAGACGACTCTTCGCCAATGGAGAGCAGTCCGACTTTTGGATTCGTCACGCCGTAATGCGTCTCGACGAACATCGACGCCATCAGCGCGAACTGCACCAACATCTCGGGTGTGCATTCCGCGTTCGCGCCCGCGTCCACGAGCACGGTGGGGGTGCTGCCAGGCCTTGGAATGGGTGTCGCGATGCAGGGACGCGTCACGCCAGGCAGGCGACCCATACGTAACAGGGCCGAGGCCATGGTCGCGCCAGTATTGCCAGCGGACACCATCGCGCTGGCTTTGCCGTCACGTACGAGTTCGGCTGCTCGAACGAGCGAGGAGTCCTTTTTCTTTCGAACACTGGCGCCAGGATCGTCATCCATGGCGATCACTTCGCTGCAGGCAACGACCTCTAATCCGAGTGGGTCGCCCATGAGTTCGGGCACGCCAACGAGGGTTACGTTGAGTCCAAGTTCGTCAACGGCGCGCCGAGCGCCCGCGATGATCTCACCGGGAGCAAAGTCACCACCCATCGCGTCAAGGGCGATGGGGAGTGTCAACTCAGTTGACCTCTACCGCGACGCGGTTCTTGTACCAGCCACAGTTCGGGCAGACCACGTGAGGCAACTTTGACGTGGCGCACTGTGGACAGACACTGCGAGCGGGTCGCTCAAGACGCCAGTTGGCCGCACGGCGGCTACGGGTCTTGGCTTTGCTGGTCTTGCGCTTGGGGACAGCCATCGATCTTCTCTTTCACCTGAAACGGGCGAACCCGTCACACTTCGTTGGAATCCTCGGACCCAGGGTCCGCAAATTGGAGTCCGTCCAGTGTAGCCCAGCGTGGATCAATAGGTGCCTGGCAGTCACACGTGGCCTCGTTGCGGTCAATCCCGCAGTAGACACAAAGGCCCTTGCAGTCCTCTCGACAGAGCGGCGCGAGGGGAAGATCGAGCAATATGGCGTCGTGGGTCAGGGGCGCGAGGTCAACGAAGTTGTGCTCCACGAGGTACGCGTCATCGTCGCCGGGACCGCGTTCGTCGACGAATCGCTCGTTCACGTCAACGCTAGAGACCCCAAGGACGGGCGCCGAGCATCGCCGACAGATTCCGTGCCAGGGCACTTCGACTCGCCCTCTCGCGCGCAGACCCCCACTGAAACTCTCAAGTCGAACCTGGACCTTCACCTCAGCTTCGGGAAAGACGTCGGTCTCAGCCGGACCACGGGGCAAAAACTCACGAGGTTCGTCAAAGGGCGCGTCAAAGGAGACCACCATGGTCGAAGGTACGTCGCGCAACAACAGCGCGACGGGGACGAGGTACGGCGAGGCCACGGTTCTTAGAAAGAGTCCTGATCGAAAAAGGAACTCTCGGGCTGGCCGGTCTCTTCGAACTCGTCGAAGGCAGCGAGCGCGGGCGGTGGCGCTGCCAAGAAGTCACCACCTTGATTTTCGTTGTTGAGCATCGACGTGGGTAGCCCTTGGGCGCTCAGACGCTCTCGTCCGGAGCGGGCGGTTTTTAGAAGACGCTCGAGCACAATCTCGAAGCCACCGAGTTTGCCGTCAATGAAATCCTCGGACTGATTGATCATCTGACGAGCCTGGGTGTGTGCGTCGGCCACGATCTGCTCGGCCTTGAGGCGTGACTGGCGCACTATCTCGGTCTTGTCGACCATGCGCGCGGCTTCTGCGCGCACTTGATCCATCAGCTGCTGCGCCTTTTGCAACTCCGCGGCCATTAGCTCTTCGCGGTCGCGTAGCGCCCAACGTGCTTCTCGAATCTCATCGGGCAGGTTGTGCAACGCCTGTTCCAACAGACCTATCACATCATCTCTCGACACCAGCGCCGAGTTGGAAAGGGGCATCTGTTTCGCGTTGGCGATCAGCTCGAGGAGATCGCGAAGATCGGCTTCGATGTCGCGACGCATGTGGCGCGCCGAGCTGTCGACGAACTCGTCATTGTCGTAGCCGTCAAATGAGGTCATTCTTCGCTCCCGGAGAACTTTTCAACCAATCGCTTTGCGACCGAGAGTGGCACGAAGAGCGCTACGTCGCCGCCGTAGCGAGCAACCTCGCGAATCAGTCGTGAAGAGATGAAGGAGTGATTCGAACTCGAAGGGAGAAACAGGGTCTCCACGCCGGAGAGTGACCGATTCATCTGGGCCATCTGAAGCTCACTCTCAAAGTCCGACACGGCGCGCAGACCCTTTACAATCGCCGTCGCGTTCACGTCGCGCGCGACGTTCACGAGCAAGGTCGAGACCGAGACAATGCGCACGTTGTCGAGGTGGACGAGAGACTCAGAAATCATCTCGCGACGTTCGTCGAGGTCGAAGAGAGCAGAGGACTTCTGAGGATTACGAAGGGCGGCGACAACTACTTCGTCGAAGATCTGTGCCGCGCGCTCGACGATTTCGAGGTGCCCGTTGTGAAATGGGTCAAAAGAGCCCGGAATTAGACCGACCGTCATTCTCCGTCCCTTCCGCGTGGTTCCAACATCGTTACGAGCGTAGTGCCGTATCGTTTCGTTTTCGTCACTCCCCAACCTTCGGGCGCGTCCATATGGCGGTCGTTTTCAATGACCACGCGTTGCGCGTCCACGCCGTGCAACACACTCGCGAGATCGAGTGGCCCATACGGCGGATCGGCGAGGATGAGATCGAGGTCCGTTGGCGGCGTCCACACCGGGAGGTTGGCGCGCACAAAGACCGCCTCGCCCTCGAGCTTCAAGGGTTCGAGATTGTTCTTCGCCGCGCTGAGACACTGCGGGTCGGTGTCAACGAAGTAGACCTTCGCCGCGCCGCGCGACAGCGCCTCAATGCCCATGGCACCAGAGCCGCAGTAGAGATCGGCGACGACGAGTTCGCTCAGTCCCCCACGGCTTTCGAGCATCGAGAAAATAGCCTCGCGCGCGTAGTCCGTCGTGGGCCGCACGGTAGCGGGAAGTTTTGCCTTGAGCTGACGCCCACGGGCCGTACCACCAATTACTCGCACCCTCTAAGGGTACGTCCTAGGACTTAAAGAGGTATGCAGCCTCATCGTCATCAACGAAGAGTCGCAGTTCGTCGCTCATCGCGGCCAGCGCTTCGTCGTTTCGTTCAACGATGGACGAGGCCAGTTGTTGGGCACTTCGCAGCAGCTCCTCGTCGGCGATCAGTCTCGCTAGACGGAGGTCGCTACGACCTTTTTGTCGTGATCCGAGCAGTGTTCCTTCGCCGCGCATCTCGAGATCAATTTCGGCGAGTTCGAAGCCGTCGTTGGATCCAACGAGCGCGTCGAGGCGCAACTCGCCCTCTTCAGTGGGTGGCGTGCCGAGCAAATAGCAGTAGCTCTGAAGATCGGAACGACCAACACGACCGCGGAGTTGGTGAAGCTGGGCCAGACCAAAGCGCCACGCGTCTTCAATCACGATGACGCTCGCTTCGGGCACGTCAACGCCAACTTCAATAACGACCGTCGCCACGAGTACGTCAAGTTCACCCGCGCGAAACTGCGCCATGACTTCTTCCTTCTCGGCGCTCTTCATTTGACCATGCAACAGGCCAACGGCGAGACCGCGCAGTTCATTGAGCGCCAGGCGCGTCCTCTCTTCGACGGCGCTCGTCGCCTCGATCTTCTCGGAGTCCTCTACAAGGGGACAAATGACGTAGGCCCGTCTACCGGCCGCCACCTCATCACGTACTCGTTGCCAACATTCACCCACCTCGTCGACGCTTCTCGCCCACGTCGTGGTAATTGGCAGTCGACCGACGGGCATCTCGTCTAACACCGAGACGTCGAGGTCGCCAAAGAGCACCATCGCCGCCGTTCTTGGAATTGGTGTCGCCGTCATCACCAAAAGATCAGGGTCCGCACCCTCATTCGAACGCTCGCGTCCCTGATCGCGAAGGGCCGCTCGCTGCTCGACGCCGAATCGGTGCTGTTCGTCGATGACAATGAGACCGAGTGAACGAAAACGCACGTCGTCACTCAGCAACGCGTGTGTTCCAACCACAATGTCCACTGCGCCACTAAGCAGCCCATCGAGAACTGCCTGACGCTCTTTGACGCGTAGCTTGCCCGTGAGCAGTTGCACCGAGAGGGGCCGTTCGCCACCGAGCACCGTAGTGTCGATCACGCTCAGGCCTTCTAGGTCTTGACGTAGCGAGGCCACGTGTTGTTCGGCGAGCACTTCGGTCGGCGCCATGAGGACACTTTGGCGAGCGCCGTCGAGTGAGGCCAGCATCGCGGCGAGCGCCACGATGGTTTTGCCCGAGCCAACGTCACCTTGCAAGAGGCGGTGCATCGGCAACGGGCCCGACATATCGCTCGCGATTTCTTCAAGCACTCGTCGCTGCGCGTTGGTCAACGAATAACGATGACCAGCCAAGAAACGCTTCACCAGTGACGAGGTGGGCGCAACAAGCTCACCGGGCGTGACGTTCAGTTCATCAACGTCAAATCCGTGACGGATTCCCGCTGATGACGCCTCGAGACGTTGGCGACGAAGCGCCAGCAAGAGCTGAAGGCGCAGGAACTCGTCGAAGGCCAGACGTCGTCGAGCCGGCCCCGTTTCGTCCATCTCGTTGGGCAGGTGAATCCCCCAGTAGGCCTTCGTCCGGTCCACCAAGTCGAGTTCTTCGAGTTCCGCTGCGTTCAGTGGATCGAGCAGGGGTCCAGCTCGTCGAAGCGACTCTTCAATGAACCCGCCCATCTCCCAACTGGTGAGACCGGCTTTGCCCGAGGCGGGATAGATCGCCACGACGCGCCCTACCCGTGAAGCGTCGCGCTCTTCGCCCGTGGCGCCAACGATGACGTCAACGACGGGGTTCGTCATCTGACGCTGGCCTTTGTAGTCGCTCACCTTGCCAAAGAAGAGTGCCTGAACGCCCAGGGCGAGCTGGCGTTCGCGCCACGCCTGGTTAAAGAAGACAACTTTGATTGAATCGTCCGCGTCACTCACGGTGATCTCAACCATCACGCGCCCCTGGCGCGTACGACGACTACTCACCTTCTCCACTTCGCCGTACACCGCTGCTTCGTCGCCCACGTTGAGATCGGAGAGATCCACGCGCATCGTGCGGTCGATGTAGCGACGGGGATAGACGGTGAGGAGATCAAAGACGTTGTCGATGCCGAGTGACGCCAGTGCCGCGGTGCGCTTTTCGCCAATGTGGCGCAGTTGGCTAACGGGAACGTCGCCCAACTGGCGAAGTCGCCGCGCCGGCGCGTCACTCACTCGAGGCCGAAGTAGTAGGGGTAGAGAGGTTGGCCGCCGTGATGAACTTCCACGATGATCTGAGGGAAAGCCTCGGCAAGAAACTCGGTGATACGTCGAGTATTGGCGGGTGATGATCCGTCGCCTTCGATGATCGTCAGAAGCTCGTGCTCGGGACGAACGAGGACCGAGAGCAACTGATTGCTCGCCACCGCGATCGAGCCGGCGATGGAGAGAATGCCTGTAGCGCTGAGGCCAATCCAGTCCCCAACGTGAACCTCGCCCACGTCAGTCGTCGTGTCGCGTACGGCTTGGGTCACTTCGCCGGCCACCACGTTGCACGCTGAACTCTTCATCGCTTCGGCGTTGTCCTTGGCCGAGGCGTCCGGGTCGTAGGCCAGCAGCGCCGCGAAACCTTCAACGATCGAACTCGTGGGCACGACCACGACCGTCTGATCAACGAGACCGGATACTTGCTCGGCCACGGGTTGGATGTTTTTGTTGTTGGGTAGAAGCACAACCTCTGACGATCCCGTGGCGCGCACGGCTGCGACGAGGGCCGCGGTCGAGGGATTCATTGACTGGCCACCAATCACGAGTTGACGAGCGCCGAGTGAATGAAAAATTCGTCCGATACCTTCACCAACGACGACGGCAACAACGGACGTTGCCGGAGCGACGTCGAACTCTTCGTCGCGTGGCTCAACAATCGCTTCACGAACCCATCGCTCTTCGATGATTTGTTCGGCTAAGTCAGTGACGCGTATCTCTCGTGGTCGGCCCGCGTCAAGGCAGGCCTCGATGGCCGCGCCAACGTCGTCGGTGTGAATGTGGCAGTTGTAGAGACCGTCGCCACCAACGATGACGATCGAGTCGCCGATGCCCGCCCAGACTTCTCGAAAAGCGTGCACCTTGGTGTCGTCGGCGTCGAGCAGGTACATCACCTCGTAACGAAGGTTCGCGAGCGCTGCGTCGTCGCGCAGTTCTTCCTGCACGTGAACCTCAATAGTTTCGATGTCGGGGGCGATTGGCAGATCGTCGTGCGTGACAACGAAGCACAGGGCGTCGAAAAACAACAAGAGACCGGTGCCCCCCGAGTCAACGACGCCCGCTTGTTTGAGGACCGCCAGCTGCTCGGGTGTGTTCGCGAGTGCCACTTTCGCCGCGTCGCGAGCGCCTCGAACGAGCAACTCCAGTGAACCGTCGTTTTCGTTCGCTCCGAGAGCTCCGGCGCGCGAAATGGAAAGAATCGTTCCTTCGACGGGACGAACGACCGCTTGGCGCGCGAGCTCATCGGCGTGGGTCAGCGCGGCGGCGAGTTCTTTGGCACTCACTTCGCCTTCGGCGGGAAACGACGCGACGAGGCCGCGTAGCAACTGAGAAAGAATGACGCCGGAGTTACCCCTCGCGCCCATCAAAGATCCTTGGGCAATAGCCTTGGCGACGACGCCCATAGGCGCGTTCTCGTCGAGTTCCGCTAGACCAGCCACCACCGATTCGATGGTCAAGGCCATGTTGGTTCCAGTATCACCGTCGGGCACGGGATAGACGTTGAGCCGGTTGATGACCTCACGGTGGGAGCGAAGGAGCTCGGCGTAGGTGGTGAAAACGCTCCGCAGGTCACCAGCCAACAGCGTCGAGGGAGAGGTCATCGATAGCGATGCTACAATGGACCTTCGGTTTAATCAGTCCCGCCCGAGGGCGCCGGGACACAAGGAGAAGGTTCATCATGGCATCAGTCTGCGAAATCTGCGGTAAGAAGCCGTCGTTCGGCATGAACGTCTCTCACTCGCACCGTCGCACCAAGCGACGTTGGAATCCGAACATCCAGCGCGTACGCGCGCTAGTTGGCGGCACGCCCATGCGCGTGAACGTCTGCACTGGTTGTTTGCGCTCGGGCAAGGTCACCAAGCCCAGCCACACTAAAATTCCAACGAAGTAGCTTCTAGAGTTCGTGCTCAAAACCCCGGCGTAGGAACACCTCACCACCGAGTGTTCGTACCGCGCTGT
>DATCBX010000057.1:0-17350 GCA_036511635.1 Acidimicrobiales bacterium
CGCCACAGGCAATCGGCAAGTGCGCGCCAATAATCGCGTACGAGCCCATCATCCCGTGCTCGACACTCGTTAAGTGCATCGAGCCACCTTTGCCCGCCATAAGACCATTCGTTCGACCCATGAGTTCGGCGAATACCGGCATCATTGGCACACCGCGCGCGAGCGTGTGCGCGTGTCCACGGTACGTCGCAAAAGTCCAGTCGGTCGGATTCATCGTCGCCGCAACACCGGCCGCGATTGCTTCTTGGCCAATAGAGAGGTGACTCGTTCCCTTGACGTAGCCCTCGAGAAACAGGTCGTAGGCGCGCTGTTCAAACTGACGCAACGCCACTTGCGAGCGATACATCGCGATCTTGTGGTCGAGAAAACTGATCTCGGTCGACGCTTTGGTGGTGGTCATTGGGTTCCTCCTAATACCTATTGGCGACCATGAGCTCTTGCGCAGGAAAGTGCGTAAGAATTGCTGGGCCCTGATCCGTTACAACGATTTCTTCTTCGATGCGCGCCGCCGATATGCCATCGGATCCGGGACAGTACGTCTCCAACGCGAACACCATGCCCGCCTTCAGTTCAATAGGGTCGCGCAAGCTGTTGAGCCGACTGATCACGGGACGCTCGTGCAGCCCAAGTCCTAGACCGTGTCCGAACTGCAGTCCAAAAGCCGCCATCTCGTTAGCGAATCCGAAGTCCGTCGCCGCGGGCCACGCCATCGCGATCTCGTCGGTACCAACGCCAGGACGAACGAGGTCAATCGCCGCGTCCATCCACGCACGAGCCTTGGTGTACGCCTCACGTTGCGGTGCCGTCGAACTGCCCACCGACATCGTGCGGTAGTAGCAGGTTCGATACCCGTTGTACGAGTGGATGATGTCAAAGAATGCCTGATCACCTGGTCGAATAATGCGGTCGGTGAAGTTGTGAGGGTGAGGATTGCAGCGCTCACCGGACACTGCGTTGATGGCCTCAACTTGATCAGAGCCCATTTCATAGAGTCGCTTGTTCGCGAGCGCGACGATCTCATTCTCACGAATTCCGGGCTTGAGCGCTTCAAAGACGTCCTGGTAGACGCCGTCCACCATTGCGGCGGCCTGTGAAAGCAGCATCAACTCATCGGGATTCTTGATCTGGCGCGCGTCGAGCATCAACTGCTGCGCGTCACGGACGTCGACGCCGGCCTTTTGGATCTCAAAGAGAAAGGGCAACTCAACAATGTCAATACCTATGGGTTGACCCATGAGACCTTGATCACTCAAGAGCCCAACGATCTCCTTGACGGCTGACTCAAAGAGACCGGCCTTTGGGGCAATGGCCCCGCGTAGTCCCAGCATTCCCGCACGACAGTTATCGGGTTCGAGCCAGGGTGCGAAGAGTTGGTGGTGCCGCGCCGCAGAACCGAAGTCCCAAATTATTGGTTCGCCACCTCGCGTGAGCAGGCAGTAGCGCGACATCTTGTCACCTAACGCGCCACCTACCCAGGTCTGTGACACGTAACGGATGTTGTAAAAGTCAAAGAGAAGAATCGCTCCGAGATCACTCGCTTCAAGCGCTTCGCGCGCGCGAGCTAAGCGGTACGCGCGCAGACGATCGAAGTCGACTCGTGTCTCGAAGTCGACGCCGTTGTGACCGGGTGTTCCAATAATTGGACCAAAGCCCTCACGCATTACTTCGGCCCCAGACCGTCGTCAACGACAATGTTTTCGGGCACCATAACGAGTCCCGCGCTACGGGCTTCTTCGAGTAGCAGCACCGCAAAGTCCTCGTTGAGGTAACCAGCGCCAATGGCGCTCACGACCAGTTCGGTGCAGAGCGCTGCGACGGGCATCGGTACGCTCATCTTCTTCGCTTCGGCCATGCCGAGGTCGAAGTCTTTGCGAAGTAGCACCGGAGTAAAGGTGGGTGTGAAGTCGAGGTTCACGAAGGCAGGTGTCTTGTAACGCGTGAACGATGAACCCATAACCGAGTTATTGAGAAACTCAAGGAACGCGCTGCGAGAAATGCCGCCTCGTTCGGCGAGCACCGTGATCTCCGACATTGCCTGGGTGACGATACCGAGGAACATGTTGTGACAGATCTTCACCAGTCGCGCGACCTCGTCGTCGCCGACGTACGTGACGCCATGGCCAAGTTCGCTCAAATAAGGTCGAACGATCTCGAAGGCGTTGCGCGTACCCGACACCGCGAGAGTGAGCTGACCCGAGGCGACGACCTTTGGATTACCACTCACGGGCGCGGCGAGGAACGCAATGTTCTTTGCGGCGAGCGCTTCACGAACCTGTGCCGACGTCGTTGAGGAGACGGTTGAGCAGTCGACAACGACCTTGGGCGCGCCGACACCGGAAAGGATGCCGTCGGGACCAGTCGTCACGGCGAGGAGATCCTTGTCCGCCGAAACCATAATGAAGACCACGTCGCAGTCGGCGACGTCGCGTGGAGCGTCGACGACCTTGGCGCCCAGCTCGCCGAGAACTTCAGCTTTCGCCCGAGTGCGATTGGTCACCGTGACGTCTAAGTCGGCTACGACCAAGCGTTTGGCCATCGCGGTGCCCATGCGACCACAACCAATCCAGCCGATGCGGGTCTTGTCTTCACTCATGAGATCGCCCTCCTAAAGTTCACTAGGTGCCGCGGCGACGCCCTTTGGCGTCTCTTCGATACTGCCACCGAGATAGAGGGCACCAATCTCGGGGTTGTTCAAGACCTCACTGCCCGAGCCCGAAAGTCGAAGTTGCCCGTTCTCCAGCACCACCGCGTAGTGACTCATTCGAAGAGCTTGGCGGGCGTTCTGTTCTACGAGCAGCACCGTACGCCCGACACTATTCATTAATTTGATGGTGTCGAATACCAAACGAAGGGTTTTGGGGTCGAGGCCCATAGAGGGTTCATCGAGAACGACGAGCTCGGGTTCAAGCATCAAACAGCGCGCGAACTCAACGAGGCGCTGCTGACCGCCGGAAAGACTCCCGGCTTTGTCCTTGGCCCGCTCGGCCACGATCGGAAAGATCTCCGTCACGTGCGCGAGTCGCGCAGCAATGACCTTTTTATCTTTGACGAGAAAGGCGCCGAGTTCGACGTTCTGTTGCACGGTCATCTCTTTAAAGAGGCTGTGATTCTGGGGCACTTGAACAACGCCAAGTTTCAGAATCTCTCGTGGCGTCAATCCCACGAGTGGGGTTCCCTTGAACCACAGTTGACCGAGTCGTGGACGCACGAGGCCACTGACGGTCTTGAGCAACGTTGACTTTCCCGAACCGTTTGGTCCCACGATGCACGTCACGCCGCCTTGGGGAACGTCGAAATTGACGCCCTTAATGACGTCGCCTCCGCCGTAACCGGCGACGACGCCTTCAAAGCGTAAAAACGCGGTCGACTCAACCATGGCTGACCGTCTCGTCCGCTTCCTCGTCGCTGACGCCCAGATACGCGTCCAAGACTTGTGCGTTGCTACGCACTTCAGCGGGTGTACCCGTCACCAAGTCACAACCCTGGTGCATCACGGTCACCTTGTCACAGATCTTCATGACGAACTCCATGTTGTGCTCGACGATGAGGAACGTCTTGCCACCCTTATTCAGTGCGACAATTTTTTCGCTGATCTCATTGATCAGCGTCAAGTTGACGCCACCGGCGGGCTCGTCGAGCAAGATCACGTCGGGATCGGCAACTAACACGTACGCCAACTCCAGGAGCTTTCGCTGACCGTAGGAAAGCGAACCTGCTTGCATCGAGGCCAAACGAGAGAGCCCGACGAAGTTCAGCCATTCCATGGCGGCGTCAAGTTCAGACTTCGAGGACTTCGAGCGCGTGAGTCCGCGTAGCCAGCTCTCATCGCGCTGGGTCGCGACGAGCATGTTCTCAAGGACGCTGATGCGAGCGAAGATACGCGTGAGTTGAAAGGTTCGTCCGACTCCGAGAGCGAAGATCTTGTTAGGTCGGGCGTTGGTGACGTCGTTGCCATCAAACGTGATGGTGCCGCTGTCGGGCTTCACGTAGCCGGTCATCACGTTAAACAAGGTGGTCTTGCCCGATCCGTTGGGACCGATAAGACCAGTAATGCTGCCCTTATCGACGCTGAGTGAACAACCCACGAGGGCCTTGACGCCGCCGAAAGAACGTGACACGCCCTTTGCTTCAAGAAGTGTTGTCATCGGGGATTCGCTCCTATCGCCGCTGGCCCCGTAACGGGGTCCATCGCGGCGGGCTCCCTCTCACGCTTCGACGCACGGTCGTTCCACCATTTCGCAACGGCCGGGACAATGCCTTGGGGCATAAAGAGGATTACCAGTAAGAACAGGACACCGAAGAGAATCAGGTACAACGAGCCGTTCGAGAACGACAGCGTCAGGTACTGCTGGGACGCTTCGAGAATCAACCCACCGAGCAGTGGTCCAAGCAACGTGCCGAAGCCACCGAGGAAGGCCATCAGTGCAACGGTGATATCGAAGTTCGGCTCAAAGACGAACTGGGGATAGATCTGCCCAATGAACATCGCGTAGAGCGCTCCCGCCATGCCAATCGTGAAGGCCGACATCGTGAAGCCCGTCATTTTGACGGCCGTGACCCGCACCCCGAGACCAAGTGCACGGTCCTCGTCGTCGCGAATCGCGAGCAACTGCAGACCAAAACGAGAGCGACGAACCCCCGCGGACAACAACGTTGCGAAGATGACGATGCCGAGCGCGACGTAATAGAAGGGGAGGTTGTAGTAGTTGAACAGCCAAGGAATTATCGGCAGTGAGATTCCTGCCGCGCCGCCCGTGAACGATGCGTTGATCGCTAGCAACTGAAAGACGAAGAACAGCGCGATAGTGATGACGACGAAGGTGTGTCGCCGTACGCGTAGCGCAATCGCGCCGACGGGGACTGATACCACCATCGCGACAAGACCAGCGAGCGGCACGAGCCAGAACTGCGCTTCGCCACCAGCCATGTGCGCGTGGGTCGACACCAAAGCCATTGTGTAGGCACCGCACCCATAGAAGATTCCCGTCCCGAGCGACACGTAACCCGAGTAACCAGAGAACATGTTCCAGGAAGTGGCGCACGCCATGAACAAGAGCGTGAAGACTCCAATCGTGGTGTACGTCGGATTGGACACGACGATCGGAAACACAGCGAAAACGACGAGGGCGAGCGCCCACAACCAAGGTTTAACTTTTAACATCAAGCAACCCTGGCGGACCGCTTACCGAAGAGTCCTTGGGGACGCAGCGATAACACAACAACAAGGACGAAGAAGAACGTTGGGGACGACCAGATCGGTGACCACACCACGGCGACCACGTCACCCAAGGTCACCATCAATATGGCGGCCAACAACGCGCCGCCGAGGCTGCCCATGCCTCCCAAGACGATGATGGTCAAGAGTCGAGAAATCAAGTCATAACTCGTACTGGCGTTGAAGGCATTCGTCGCCCCGTACACCATGCCGCCCGCGGCAGTAACGGCGATACCAAGACCGAAACAGATGGTTGACACTCGCTTGACATTGATACCCACCAAGGCCGCGGCGACCTGATCGGCCAACGAAGCTCGAATGCTCGCGCCAAAACGAGTGCGATACAACATCACGTAGAGGGCTGCCAAAAGGACAACCGCCAAAATGAAACCGAACAAGTAGATGTAAGGCAGATAGATGCCGAAAATCAGAAACGAACGATTGACGTACCAAGCTTTTAGTTGAATAACGTTGATGGAGTAGATCATGTTGAGCGCTCCCTCGATAACGAGAGCGATGGCGTAGGTGACCAGAATGGACATCGACACCCGTTCTGGCCCCTTCAGCCTGGCCATGAACAGTCGCTCCACCACGATCCCCACGACAAAGAGCGTGGGGATCGTGATGATCAAGCCAGCGAAGAGGTCAATTCCAAAGTGCACCGACAACGTGTAGCTCAGGTAGGCACCTAAAATCACCAAGATTCCCTGAGCGACGTTGATGATGTCCATCACTCCAAAGATGAGAGTTAACCCCGTCGCCATGAGGGCGTAGACCGAACCGGTCAAAATGCCGTCAAGTATGGCGTGAATGAGCGCTGAGCTGTTCAAGGCTTACTTACCCCAAACCGGCTTCGGAAACAACACCGGCTTTGACGCCTTGTTCGAGGTCGGGTTGATCTGAACAAAGTTACTGCCCTGCCACTGGAAAGTGAACGCCGTTGCGTTGTTGTTCTCACCAAGTTTGTCGAACTTCACTGACCCCTGAACGCTGTGCAACGTCACACCAGAGTGGAGGTACTTGATGATCTTCGCGTTGTCAAAACCCTTCGTCGCGTTCACTGCTTCGGCGATGACTTGACCAACGGAGTAGGCCTCGGCTACGTCGGCACTGATTGTTGACGGGGTGCCGCCGAACCTCTTCACGTACGCAGCAACCATCGCTGGACTGCCGGCCGTTGTTGCCGAGCCGTACCACGCGTTAGGCACCATCATGCCGTTGGCATTCTTAATACCAACCACAGAACTGAACTGCGTACCTTGGTCTGGACCACCCGTAGCGATGAAGACCTTGGGGTTGTAGTGCGCTTGTTCGAACGCCTGCATGAAGGCAGACACCGTTGGCACGTCTACTGAACCAAGAACGACGACCTGAGCCTTCGCTGCCGCTACTGCGTCAGCAATTGGGGTGTAGTCCGTCGTCTCTGCGGGAAAGACCGAGTTGTACTTAGTCTTTATGCCGGCAGCGACCATGATCTTCTGCGCCACAGGAATTTGCGGCTCAGTGAAGGCGTCATTGGTCGTTACGTACGCAGCAGTAGTTGGACGCGTGCTCTTTGGCAGCGCAGCGATCCACTGAGCGAACGGCACTAAGGAGTCCTTGACGGGCATCGACACGTCGAAGAGATTCGTAAGTCCAGCTTGGAAGACCGAAGGCGCGCCACCGGCTCCCTCGACCATTGCGTAGCCGTAGCGCGCGACAGTCTTCGCCGCGGGCAGGCTCAACAGTGACGAGAACGGACCGACCGTTAGGTTGACGTGGTCAAGTGAGATCAACTTCTGGTAGTTCGTCACAACTTGTGTGGGACTTGACGCGTCCGACACGATGTCGAGCTTCACCTGGTGACCGAGAAGTCCACCGCTCTTATTCACGGCAGACTGCCAAAGCTCGTATCCCTGTTTGAAGGCGAGACCATCACTCGAAAAGTCACCCGACAACGAGAGTGAAATGCCGATTGTGACTGGTTTGCCCTTAGCAATCGTCGAGCTCGACGCGCCACTCGTCGTGACCATTAATGCCATCGACGCGACCGCGACCGAAGTCACACCCAGCGCGCGAAAAAACCTTCCGTTACGTTTCATAATTTCCCCCAGCGTTATACGACCCCGGCGTCCCCCACTGCAGTAGTCCAGGTCCGATCACTCGGTGAGTGATGGGCTAACCATAACGATGAGTTCTCACTAAATCAAACCCAAAAGCATGAAAAGAATTCAATCAATCACTACTGTTCAGCGCCTATAAAAGTCCATTACCATTCGCTTCTATTACTGGTTACTAGGGGGAAGCATGGCGGACGTTCTCGTGGAAACTGCCGTGGCCAACTGGGAGCCACGGTTTTGTTCCAACGGTGTTGAAGTAAGCGACTACGCGCGCATCACCAAGGACCTCGAACACTGGGACGACTGGTGCGCGGCGTGGTGCGCTGGCGCCGAAGTACATCTCGAACTCGCCGAGGCGGCACTAGCCAAAGGACACCTCCGCAGCGCTGGTGAGTTCTATGCCCGTGCCGCTACGTACTTCCACTTCGGCAAGTTTCTCTTCGTCCACGACCTCGACCAGGCAAAGGCCGCACACGCGCGGGCGGTGGACGCACTCAACAAGGCCACGCCCCTCTTCGTTCCTCCAGGGCGCCGAGTGGAGATTGCTTTCGAGGGATCAAGGATCGTCGGTCTCTTTCGCACACCCACCACCAGCGGACCTCACCCGACGGTCATCTTGATACCTGGTCTCGATTCAACGAAGGATGAATTCCGCGAAATCGAGCGAGCTTTTCTCGATCGCGGCATGGCAACGTTCGCCGTTGACGGACCGGGCCAGGGTGAAGCCGAGTGGACGCTGGCGATTCGACCCGAGTGGGACAAGGTGGGCGAGGTCATCATCGATCACCTCGCCACCATGGTCGACGTCGACTCGTCGCGCCTTGGTGTGTGGGGTGTCAGTCTGGGAGGCTTTTACGCCGCACGTATGGCGAGTTCGGATCTGCCGATCAAGGGAACGATCTCACTCGCCGGTCCCTACAACATGGGTGCCTCGTGGGAAAACCTCAATCCGTTGACTCGCCACGCGTTTCAAGTGCGTTCGTTCAGTGCAACGCCTGAAGAAGCCGAACGCCGTGCGCGGGACATGACCCTCGAAGGACACACCCACAAGATCACCACGCCGCTGCTCGTCATCATGGGAAAGCGCGATCGACTCTTCCCGTGGCAAGACGGTGAGCGCTTGGCGAGTGAGGCGCGCGGCAAGAGCGAGCTGTTGTTGCTCGAAGAGGGCAACCACGGCGGTGCGAACGTCATCAATCGTCATCGTCCTCAATGTGCTGACTGGATGGCCGAACGTCTCCTAGTCTCAAGCGGAACGTGATGACAACGTCAACAAGAATTGAGACGCAACATGTCTAGAGTCACCATGCCCCAACTCGGCGAGACCGTTGCCGACGGTACGGTCACGAAGTGGTTCAAAAAAGAAGGTGACACCGTCGCGAAGGGTGAAACACTTTTCGAAGTGTCCACCGACAAAGTGGACACCGAAATTCCCTCACCAGCCGAAGGAGTACTCACAAAGATTCTCGTTGGCGAAGGTGAGACGGTTGACGTTGGTACTGTGCTCGCGATTATTGGCGACGACGAACTACTTCATACGTCAACGAGTAGCGCGAGCGCGACACCTACGACGTCAACAGCGCGGACAAGTTCCAAAGCACCCACGAAGTCCGAAAGCAAGTCCGAGGGGCAAGTGTCGCCCGTTGTCCGGCGTTTGCTCGCCGAACATCAACTCAACGCCAGCGACGTCACCGGTTCCGGACCCCAAGGTCGACTGACTCGTGATGACGTGCTGGCGTACGTCGAGAGCAATGCCGCAACGCCCGTAGCTGCAGGCGCGACCGCGTCGCCCGTCGTTCGGCGTCTCCTTCGTGAGAACGACATTGACGCCTCGTCGGTACGCGGAAGCGGCGCCAATGGTCGCGTTCTGCGTAAAGACGTGGAAGCGTTGATTGGCCAGGGAACATCGAAGTCCGTCGGTTCGGGTGACGAGGTCATTCCTTTCACCAAGATTCGACGACTTACCGCTGAGCACATGACGCGATCGAAGTCGACCTCGGCCCACACGTTGATGGTCAAAGAGGTGGACTACGAACACGTCGAAGAACTGCGGCGAAGCCACGGTGCTGCCTTCAAAGAACAAGAGGGCTTCTCCCTTACGTACCTGCCCTTTAACGCTCTCGCCGCGCTTGCGGCGTTGCGCGACTTTCCACACCTCAACGCTTCAGTGGGTGACGACGAACTGATCGTGCATCACGACCTCAATCTCGGCATTGCCGTGGACCTTGACGGCAGCGGTTTGGTCGTCCCAGTGGTGCAACACGCCGATAGCTACAACCTGCGCACAATTTCGCGCAAAATACGCGAACTCGCTACCGGTGCTCGCACGAAGAAGCTCACCGTGGATGACATGTCGCACGGAACGTTCACCATCACCAACCCGGGGCCCTTCGGCACGCTCATGACCGGCGCCATCATCAACCAACCTCAAGTAGCGATTCTCGCCACCGACGGCGTCACGCGCAAGCCAGTCGTAGTCACCGACCGCTCGCAAAACGAAGCCATCGCGATTCACTCGGTGGGGAACCTCGTCCTCACCTTCGACCACCGCGTCATCGACGGTGCGTACGCCGCTCAATTCTTGGCGCGAATGGCCGAGATCCTGCAAACCAGAGATTGGCTCAACGAGCTCTAGCGCTCGGTTAACCGCTTATGGCGACGCGTAGCGAACAACTCAACGTCGGCACGTTCACGCCGTCTCTCTTGATCGACCTCGCGAGGTCCTCAGGTGCGCTTAGTCGCGTAAGACTTGACGTGCACGAGTCATTGGTTCCGTCCTCACCCGCACAGTTCTCCTCCCTCGAATCTGGTGAGTACGACGTCGTGTTCACGAGTCCCGACAACGTCCTCGCCTATCACTTCTTATCGGCGAATCCCCTCCAACGAAGTATCCCCTTGCAAATCATCTGCGGTATTGACCGCGGCCTCGGTCTCTCTCTTTGCACCGCCGCAAACGTTTCGCACGTTGAGGATCTACACGGTCAAGTTCTTGGCGTCGACGTTCCTCAATCGGGTTTCGCGTTCGTGGCCTACGCCCTGCTCGAAATGGCCGGCTTGTTTCCGGGTGACTACACGATCGAGTCTTTGGGTTCGACGCCTCGAAGAACTGACGCTCTCATCGCGGGTTCGTGTGCAGTAACGATCTTGAACGCGGGAAACGAACTTCGCGCCGTCGGCGCCGGATGTTCCAACCTCAGCCCCGTGTCCGACCTCGGCCCGTATTTTGGAACAGTGCTCGCGACCTTGGCAGATCGCAATGCTTCGCTCAACGAAGTGAATATCCGCTTCGCTGACGCTTTGCTCGAAACGATTCAACAGATCGTCGCCGGCGAAAGAGAAGCTGACGTCATCGAATCCGCGATGCGACTACTCAACCTCAGCGAAGGCGAGGCGCAGGAACACTACGCGTGCCTGCGCAATCCAACGACCGGCTTCGTCGAGAGTGGTCGAGTGGACCGCGCGTCCATTGAGACGCTCGTCGAACTTCGTCGTACCTACTCGCCCACGCCCGAACTCAACAGCATTCTTGGCGCGATCGATTCAGTCGTTCTCGAGCGAGCGCTGGATTAGCACGGCACGCTTGTTCGACACTGCGTGTCGTGGAACGTTCGTCCACCACGTGGCTAGCCTCAAAATGTAGGAAAAAGATGACCCGCACCGTAAGCGAAATGAGAAGACATGACCACCACTGATGATCGACGCTCTACCAAGTCCAGCGTCACCGACGCCTTACTTCTGCGTCGCCCGCTGTGGCAGTCATTCATCGGCGGTGTCTTCATAGACGACGCCACCGAGACCTTCGAGGTTCTAGAAGCGTCGAACGCCACGCCGTTAGCGCGCGTAGCGATGGCGAGCGACGAGATCGTGCACCGCGCGGTGATGGATTCAAGGCGGGCCTACGAAGAGGTCTGGCGATATCTTTCGCCAAAAGAGCGCGGAGCCTTGATGCGCGAAGTCGCGGTTCGTATTCGCGCGAACGCGGACGAACTAGCGGAACTCTGTGCGCGAGAAGTTGGCAAGCCCAAACGAGACGCCCTTCGTATCGACGTGCTCTCGTGTCACTCAAGTTTCGATTACTACGCCGGCATAACCGACTACGTGAGTGGCGAGATTCTCGACCAAGGTCCGATTGAGGCCCGCGTGGCCTACGAGCCGTACGGCGTCGTCGCCGCAATTCTTCCCTTCAACTGGCCGCCGATCCATTTCTCAAAGAAGTGCGCGCCCGCACTAGCGGTTGGCAACACCGTCGTGATCAAGCCCGGCGAACAAGCACCGCTCACGGTACTGCGACTCACCGAAATTGCCAACGAAGTCCTGCCTCCGGGAGTGATCAACGCCGTGAGCGGCATGTCCGCCGGTGCGGCGTTAGTGGCGCACCCACGTGTCGAGCGAATCTCTTTCACCGGATCGACCGCAACAGGGCGCAAAGTCATGGAAGGCGCGGCAAAGAACTTGACGTTCGCGACACTGGAACTGGGCGGCAAGAACGCGCTGCTCGTGCTCGACGACGCAGAAGTAGAGAGCGCGGTAGCCGTTGCGATTGAGGGCATGTTCTACAACCAAGGTGAGGCCTGCACTTCGACGTCGCGAATACTCGTGCACGATTCGATCTATGACGAATTCGCCACACGCTTTGTCGAGAAAGCAGCCGAGTTGATTGTCGGCGATCCGCTCGATGGTGCCACTGATATTGGCCCTATGGTCGACGCTAAACAGCACCAGCGAGTGCAGCACTTCGTTGAGGTTGGCGTCGAGCAAGGCGCGACGCTGCTCTTTAAGGGCTCAGTCCCCGAAGATCCGAACTTCAGCGATGGCTACTTCGTCGCTCCGTACATCTTTGGTGACGTCACGACGAACATGACGATCGCTCAAGAAGAGATCTTCGGACCCGTCGCGTGTTTGATGCGCTTTGCGAGCGACGACGAAGCGGTCACGATCGCGAACGACTCCCCCTATGGACTTACCGCTGCGATCTGTACTCGCGATGAATCACGCGCGGGTCGGTTGGCACAACGCCTCGAGGTCGGCATGGTCTTCGTGAACAACTACACGAGACGTAACTTCATTGGATCACCCTTCGGCGGCGTCAAGGGAAGTGGCTACGGGCGTGAATACGGCCCCGAAACACTGCACGAATTCGTTCGGGCGAAGAACGTGCGTTATCCCTCGGGTCGTGGTCCAATCCCCGGTTGGCCGCCACAGCGCTAGCGCTAGGTCGATGGACTACCTGGGCGTTGTAGCCTCTTACCATGACGCGTGACAAGATTCTAGAGTCGGCCGCCCGCGAGATTGAACTCAATGGGATGACCCAGTTCCGCGTAAAGCGAGTGGCCTACAACGCCAAGATCTCCGTCGCGTTGCTCTACAGCTACTTCGACGATCGCGAAGACCTCATTGCGTGTGCGATTGTGCACCGCTTTCGTGAAGTCTTGCTCGGCCTTGCCGAAACGTTCACGCATCCACTCGAGATGGTGAAGACAACGGAAGATCTGCGTCAAGCCATTCGTGTCATCATCACCGAGGCGCAAAGTCCCGCTCGCACCGAAGCGCGAATCCAGCGCATCGAGAGCATGTCTTTCGCCCGCCACAATCCCACCGCGACCGCCGGCATTGCCGAAGCGAAAAAGGAAGCGGCCTCGCGCATCGTCAGTCGCGTGAAGCCACTCGAAGACATGAACCTGCTCGCTGAGGGTATGAGCGCCGTCGCGTTCGCGCGTATTTGGTACGCACTCTTCTTTGGCCAAATTGAGCTCGAAGGAGAGCACGCACTCTCCGTTAACGCTGACGAATGGTTTCTCGCCTTGACGGTGCTCGCCGAGGGTGCGATTCGCCGCGAGCCCAGCAACCTGTCTTTTTAGGCTGCGTCGATCAGAAATCTGGTCCACTGCAACAAGACGAGACAGAAGCCCAGTTCGAATAGCAACTCGCCATAAAGGAGAATCTGAAACTTCCAGTCGGGCAGCGAGAACGCCCCGATGATGCCACCAGCGAGCTGAATCGAGGCACCGGTAATAGCCGCGATGGATCCGGAGCGACGTAGGAGCGCGTACGAGATCGCCAGTTGCACAAGTGCGCCAACGACGCCGACGGTCATGTGCGTCCAGTTCAAAAATGTTCCCCCGGTGTACGGGGTCAAGAGCAAGAGCAGCAACATCGTGGCGACGAGTTTCAAACCCAAGGTCAACAGCGGGTCGAGACCACCAGCAGTGAAAAGTCGTGACGTTCGCCACAGGCCAATCGCGGCGATCACGTAGCCAATGATGGCAAGAAATATCGTTCGGTGATTGACGCCGAAGTACGAGATGCCCGCTGTACGAGCGTCAAATCCGTGTTGCAAATAGATGCACCACGCCAGCGCAAGGAAGAAGAGCGTCTGCGTCGTGAGAAGCACGCGCATCGCACGACCTTGGAGAGCGTTCGCCGTCGAAGTTGTTGTAGTGGCCTTCTCGCTGCTCTCCATCTACATCTCCAAGGTGACCTTTAGGGAACGAAGCGAGCGCGCGAAGCCTCGAGCTCGATCAGTGCTTCAGCACGACCAACCCAGCCTTCAACCTTCATCCACTTACCCTCATCCAAGTCTTTGTACACGGTGAAAAAGTGACTAATGCGGTCGAGGATGTACTTGGGCACGTCACCGATGTCAGACGCCGCCTTCCAGAGTGGGTCGTAGTCGGGAACAGTAAGGAGTTTCTCGTCTCTGCCGTGCTCGTCAGTCATGACGCACATGCCAAGAATCTTGGATTCAATAAGACATCCAGGAAACGTGGGGTACTCAGTCAGAACGAGTGCGTCGAGAGGGTCGCCGTCGCCACCGAGCGTGTCGGGAATGAAGCCGTACTCTGCGGGGTATCCCATTGAAACGATGAGATGGCGGTCCAACTTGATCGTGTGATTTTCGTGATCGTATTCGTACTTGTTTTGACTTCCGCGTGGAATTTCAACGATGACGTTGACCGTATCCATAGAGAGGCTCCCTAATATTTCTGCGCAGATTCCACCGCGCGGTTGAGGACAATGGTAGTGGCCACCTCCACCATCCTTCTAGGTGCAAGGTCTCGTTTCGCTCCGAACCTCCACGTGGTGTCGACCTAGACTTAACCCGCGAGAAGCCCGGGCTTCTTCGAACCAGGAGGCCTCGATGGAGCGAATTGGTGTAGTGGGTTGCGGTCTGATGGGTTCGGGTATCGCCGAGATTACGGCGCGCGCTGGAGCCAACGTCGTAGTGATCGAAGACAACGTCGAAGCAATGGAACGAGGCATCGAACGCATCGAGCATTCACTATCGCGAGCAGTTTCCTCAGGCAAGATGCCAGAAGACGAGGCCGCTCGGACGCGAAGCAATCTATCGTTCTCCACTGATTTTGCCGATCTCGTAGATTGCCAGCTCGTCATCGAGGCTGTTGCAGAGAACGAAGAGATCAAACTCGACGTCTTTCGCAAGATCGACGCAGCCGTGAGCGATCCCGAAGCAATTCTGGCGACCAACACGTCGTCAATCCCCATCATCAAACTCGCCATGGCCACCAAGCGTCCCGAGCACGTCATTGGCATGCACTTCTTCAACCCGGTGCCGGTGCTCAAGTTGGTTGAGTTGATCTCTTCGTTGTTGACGAGTCCTGAGACGACGCAGCGCGTTCGTGACTACGCCACCGATTCACTGAACAAGCGCGTCATTACCTCGCCGGACCGCGCCGGCTTCGTCGTGAATGCCCTACTCATTCCTTACCTTCTTTCGGCGATTCGAATGCTCGAATCTGGATTCGCGAGCGCCGAGGACATCGACACCGGCATGGTCGTTGGTTGTGCGCACCCCATGGGTCCGCTCGCCCTCACTGACCTCATCGGTCTCGACACGACGTTGGCCGTTGCCGAATCACTCTACGAAGAGTTCAAGGAGTCTCACCTCGCGCCACCCCCACTCTTGTCACGAATGACCCAGGCGGGACTCATGGGACGCAAGTCCGGCCAAGGCTTCTTCTCCTACAAGTCCTAACTTCGCTGCGAACCTCGATGACCCAGGACAACGACGTTCTTTCGATTGTCGTGATGGGCGTATCGGGATCGGGCAAGACCACCATCGGACTGGCACTGTCAAAGAACATCGGCTGTACGTTTCTCGACGCGGACGCACTGCACACACCGGACAACATCAAGAAAATGACGTCCGGTCATGCTCTCGATGATGAGGATCGATGGCCATGGTTGCAATCCGTAGGTGAATGCATCAAAGCGTACGAAGAGGACCATCTCGGTTCGGTCACGGCGTGTTCCTCTCTGAGGCGTTCGTACCGTGACGTGCTGCGCAACTTCGTTCCCGATCTTTTCTTCGTCTACCTCGGCGGATCGCTAGGACTCACTGCGCCTCGAGTCGAGACGCGAGCTAATAACGTGCTCCCTCGCGCGCTTCTTGGGTCACAGTTCGACGTTCTCGAACCGCTCGAAGCGGACGAAGTGGGACTATGCGTTGACGCCGAAAAGGACCCCAACGAGATCGTTAATCTCGTCGTGCGTCACCTCTCCGCGACGACTTAGGTGACGGCGTTACGTACCTCGAACTTGTCGTCAAGGAAGGCGCCAGAATTAATCACGTCGGCGATGATCTCTACGGCGTCGTAGACGTCAACGAATCGTAAGTACAACGGCGTAAAGCCAAAGCGCGCAATATCGGGATCACGGAAGTCGCCAATAACGCCACGCTCGATGAGCGCCTGGATGATGCCGTAGGCCTCTGGGTGGCGCAGCGCCACCTGACTTCCGCGCTTGGCGTGCTCACGAGGCGTCGCGATCTCAAAGACATCGGGCAAGCGTGACTCGATGAGTTCGATAAAGAGGTCGGTCATCGCGAGGCTCTTCGCACGTACTTGCTGCATCGTCGCACGGTCCCACACGTCGAGCGCCCCGTCAAAGGCGGCGAGGGCGATGATCGAAGGCGACGAGGTCACGAAAGCCTGCATCCCCTTCGCGGGCTCGTAGCTCAGTTCAAAGTCAAATGGTCGTGCGTGTCCGAGCCAACCCGGCAGCGGGTTCTCCAACACGCCTTGCCAAGACTTGCGCACGTAAAGAAAAGCCGGAGCGCCGGGGCCTGCGTTGAGATACTTGTAGCCACAGCCCGCCGCGAAGTCCACGTTGGCGTCGGTCACGTCCAAAGGCACTGCGCCAGCTGAGTGCGCGAAGTCCCAGAGCATCAGTGCGCCGGCGTCGTGGACTTTCGTGGTGATGCCCTTTAGATCAAGCGCCTCGCCGCTTCGAAAGTCAACATGCGTCAACATCACGAGTGCGACGTCGTCGCTCAGTTCGCTGTCGAGGGTGGTGCGATCGATGGCTTTTACGGTGACGGGTCGACCAGCACGCTTGGCCATCGCTTCCACGATGTAGAGGTCAGAATGAAAGTTCGCAACGTCGGTCAAGACCACGTGTCGATCACGACGTTGGTCAAGCGCTCCGCCGATGAGCTTCGCGAGCATGAAGGTGAGAGTGTCCGCGACCAATACTTCGCCGCTCTGAGCGCCGATGAGAGGCGCGAGGCGATCACCGAGTCTCGTTGGCATCGCCATCCATCCAGCGGAGTTCCAACTTCGCACGAGGCCTTTTGCCCACTCACCGCTCAATACCTCGTTGACGCGCGTCGATACCGCGCGTGACACGGGTCCTAGTGAGTTGCCGTCGAGGTAGATCTCGTCGTCGTTGAGTAGAAACTCGCTTCGCAGTGACGCGAGCACGTCCGCGCTATCGAGGGCTTCGCACTCTTCACGGGTTGTCACAGTATCGACCTCACTTCCCACAACACGGGGTACAAACGTTGAGCGAGCGTGGTGTCGAGGTAGGCCATTCCCTCGCTGCCACCGGTTCCCGGGCGACGACCGATCTCGCGACCGGCCATCAACATGTGCTGGTGACGCCAGACCGCGAGATTCTCATCGTGGTCCATCAAGAGTTCAGCCACTGTGTGTAATGAAGTCAACGTCACGTCCGCGTGCGAGAGATAGAGCGCACGCAGCACGTCAAGCAGATCATCTTGTGCCGACGCGCCGCTCGA
>DATCBX010000058.1:0-9008 GCA_036511635.1 Acidimicrobiales bacterium
CGCCGTGGTTGCGGCGCTTTCGCTGCCGACCATCGCGAAGCGGGCGTCGCGCCTGGGTGTTCTCCAGGGATCAATAACAGTGCTCGCAGTCTCGCTTGCCCTCTACGCCGAGTCGCCCAATCTGTACTGGGCACTTGGCTCTTTGGTCCTTTTAGGTGGTTCCTATATGGGTACGTTGTCGGGACTGAACACGTCGGTGCAACTCCACGCCCCACGCGCTGAACGCTCAAGAATTCTCTCGCTCTATACGCTGTCCCTCTCGATGTTCTTCCCCCTCGGTGCCTTCGTGCAGGCTGACCTCGCGAAGTTCTATGGCGTACGTCCCGTAACGCTGGTTTCGGCTGGGGCCCTCGCAATTATTCTGGTGCTGATTAAAGTTTTTCAGCCAACGTTTTGGTCCGAAATGGGCCTAGCCCCGGATCAAACCCCGTTTTTACTGGCAGACTAGCCCTATGCCCTTTGTTGCCATAAACCCTACGAGTGAAGAAGTTGTTACCGAGTTCCCCGCGCACGCTGCGGCTGACGTCGACCAAGCACTAAAAGTTGCTTCGGCGGCGTTTCAGAGTTGGAAGGCGACCTCTTTCGAGGAGCGCGCGCAGTTGATGACGCGCGCGGCTGAGCTTTTGGAGAGTGAGGTGCCGGTCGTGGCCGCTCTGATGACGAGCGAAATGGGTAAGACCTTCGCCGCCGCCAAAGGTGAAGCCATGAAGTGCGTCTTGACGATGCGCTACTTCGCCGAACACGCCGCGTCGATGTTGAAAATAAAGGACCTTCCTACCAAAGGTTCACGAAGCGGCGTGCGCTACGAACCCATCGGCGCAATCTTTGCCGTCATGCCTTGGAACTTTCCACTTTGGCAAGTTGTTCGAATGGCCGTGCCGACGATCATGGCCGGCAACGTGGTCCTCTACAAGCACGCGCCGAACGTGCCGGGTTGCGCGAAATATCTGGAAGACCTCTTTGTACGAGCGGGCTTCGCGCCGGGCGTCGTGACCAATCTTTTTATCGAAATCGATCAGGTTCCGGGGGTCATCGCTGATTCTCGCGTGGCGGGCGTGACGCTCACGGGCTCGGAGCGAGCTGGTCGTTCCGTCGCGGAGCTTGCGGGCAAGAACCTTAAGAAGTGCGTGCTCGAACTCGGTGGATCAGATCCCTTTATCATCGCGTCCTCGGCCGATATGGACGCCACCATTCCGATGGCGGTGACGGCACGAATTCAAAACAACGGACAAGCCTGTATTGCGGCGAAGCGGTTTATCGTCGTGCGCGAGCGCAGTGATGAGTTCATCGAAAAGTTCGTGGCCGCGATGGCGAACGTGCGAGTAGGCGATCCCATGGACCCCACGACGGAACTAGGACCACTGGTCTCTAAGGCGCAGCGTGACCTATTGGCGGCGCAGGTTTCTGCGTCGCTACTGTCCGGCGCGGTGGCGTTGACTGGCGGCGTCGCTTCAGAAGGTACGGGCTACTTCTATCCCGCGACGGTATTGACGAAAGTGCCCGCCGACTCGCGCGCGGGTTGTGAAGAACTCTTTGGTCCAGTAGCTGTGGTCTACGTTGCAGAGGACTTAGCGGACGCGATTCGCATCGCGAATAACACGCCCTGGGGCCTCGGCGGATCGATCTGGGCGCAGGACGAGAAGGAAATTGACGCGGCCATCACCGGGCTTGACGTGGGCACGGTCTTCGCGAACGCGGTCGTGGCTTCAATGAACGAGCTGCCCTTTGGTGGAACGAAAAACTCCGGTTACGGCCGTGAACTTTCGGCTCTTGGTGCGCGCGAGTTCACCAACGCCAAGTCTTTCTACGTGACATGAGCGAGACGTACTACTTCGATCACGCCGCGTCGGCTCCTCGCCTTGACGAAGTCACCGAGGCTATGGCCCCTTGGCAGCACGGTGTCGTTGGCAATCCCTCGGGTAGTCACCGCGCGGCGCGCGAGGCGCGACGCGCCATAGAAGAAGCACGCGATGAAGTCGCAGCGTTCGTGGGTACAAAGCCAGGCGGCGTCATCTTTACCGCGGGCGGCACCGAGTCGTGCCACCTGGCCATCGTGGGGGTCACGAATCACCACCGGCGTACACACGAGTTTTCTGAGATTCTCATTTCAACCATCGAACATCACGCGGTCACTGACGCGGCCGAAATGATGGCGCGCGACTTTGAGAACGTGAGTGTTCGTTACGCTGACGTCGACGCCGATGGCATTCTCGATCTTGATTCGCTGCACGACGCGCTCACTGACGACACGGCTCTCGTCAGCGTTATGGCGGTCAACAATGAGACGGGTATACGCCAGCCTCTTGACGGCGTGAACTCTCTTGCGAAAGGCGTTATTGCTGGAGGCGTGGCGACCCACACCGACGCGGTCGCGGCGGCACCGTGGTTGGACCTCCCCACTGTTACAGCAACTATTGATCTCATCTCAATCTGCGCGCACAAACTAGGTGGTCCGGTGAACTCCGGGGCGCTCATCGTTCGAAACGACGTTCCCTTTGACGCGGTCACCCCGGGCGGGGGACAGGAGCGGGGACGTCGCGGTGGCACCGTTGACGTCGCGGCGGCAATCGGACTCGCCACCGCACTTCGCGTGACCAAACGCGAAATAGAGGACGTGACCGATCGAGTCACTGACTACCAGCACAAGTTGATGGCGTCGCTCAGCTTTCTTCCGGGCTGTCTCATTACTGCGCCGAGTGCGGCGCGTGTGCCGGGCACGGTTCACGTCACGTTTGAAGGACTCGCGAGCGATGAGTTGCTCTTTCTCCTCGACCAGGAGGGCGTGTGCGCCTCAGCGGCAGCAAGTTGTTCCAGCGGCGCCTCGACCCAGAGTCACGTGCTCTCAGCAATGGGCGTCTCGCCCGAACGAGCTCGCGGATCGGTTCGTTTCTCTATGGGCGCCGAAACTACGGACGACGACGTGGACGCGCTGATTCGCATTCTTTCGTCAGTGGTCTATCGATTGACCTCGGGGGCGTAAGAGCGCTTCCGCCTGGCAGACTGGGGACGTGAAAGTCCTTGTAGCCATGAGCGGTGGCGTCGATTCGTCGGTAGCGGCCGGACTCTTGATTGAAGAGGGTCACGAAGTGGTGGGCGCGACGCTCAAACTTTGGGGCGGAGTCTCGGACTCGGGTTGTTGTTCGGTCGCTGACGTTGACGACGCTCGACGCGTCGCTCAGACCCTTGGCATCGACCACCACGTTTTTAACTACACGGAAGAGTTCGAGCGCCACGTGGTGGCGCCCTTCGTTGAGGGCCACTTGGCTGGCCGGTCGGTCAATCCCTGCATCGAGTGCAATCGTCACATCAAGTTCGATCTACTTTTCGAGCGTGCGACGCGTCTTGGTTTTGACGCCGTCGCGACTGGTCATCACGCGCAGGTCATTCAGCGAGGTGGAGAGCATCTCCTCGTCCGCGGTGCCGACGATCAAAAAGATCAGAGTTACGTACTTGGGTACTTGGGCGCGACGCAACTTGCGATGCTGATGCTCCCGATTGGTCACCTCAACAAAAGTGACGTACGTGTCCACGCTGAGCGCCTTGGTCTTCGCACCTGGGATAAACCCGACAGCCAAGACGTGTGCTTTATCGAAGCGTCTAAAGGACGAGAGGTCTTCTTGCGATCGCGCGCCACGTTAACGACTGCCACCATTGTTGATTTGATAACGGGCGAAGAACTCGGTGAGAATCATGCCGCGGAGCTCATGACCGTTGGTCAACGTCGTGGTGTGTTGCCGGGACGTGACGGTGAGAAGCGTTACGTCTCACGTATCGACCTCGTTGCGAAGCGCGTTGAGGTCGGGCGGCTCGACGAGATTCTCATCTCTTCGATCAACCTCGACGAGCAGTCACTGTCGTTCACGCGCGAGTCGCTGAACGATGGCGACACCGTCCTCGCGCAGTGCAGCGCCCACGGGCGACCTCAACTAGCGACCCTTCGCCACGACGGTCGCTGGTGGCTCGAGCTCCATTCGCCAACGCGGCCCGTCGCGGCAGGTCAGTCCGTCGTGCTCTATCGAGTCGATGATCCTACGGTCGTAGAAGGTGCGGCGATCGTTACTTCCTCGTGAATCACGCCGAGCGCGTCGCGTTCTTGCGCGACGAAATCGCTCGTCACAACCAGGCGTACTTCATCAACGACGAGCCGAAGATTCCCGACGCGGATTATGACGCTTTAGCGCGGGAGCTGCGCCAACTTGAAGCCGATCATCCAGAACTTCGAGACGAGAGTTCGGTCTCATCCATGGTTGGAGCAAGGAGCGTGAATCTCTTTCGTGAGGTTCGCCACGTCTCAGCGATGCTCAGCCTCGACAACGTCTTTGACGTTGAGGAACTTCGTGGATGGAGTGAGCGCGTCGCGAAAGGACTTCAACTTGACGCCGACATGCTGCGTTTTGTCGTTGAGCCGAAGATCGATGGCC
Source organism: Acidimicrobiales bacterium (assembly GCA_036511635.1). Taxonomy (GTDB): domain Bacteria; phylum Actinomycetota; class Acidimicrobiia; order Acidimicrobiales; family RAAP-2; genus RAAP-2. The sequence continues at coordinate 4,422 of DATCBX010000058.1, forward strand.
TCGCAATGTCGATTATTTACGTGGACGGGGAACTCTTTCAGGCCGCAACCCGCGGCGACGGACGAGTGGGCGAGGACGTCACCGACAACGTGCGAACTATTCGTAACGTTCCCAAGACGCTGTCGGGGGGAACTCGGGGTCGGGTGGAAGTACGAGGCGAAGTTTTTCTGGCCCGTGATGACTTCGAAGAGATGAATCGTCTGCAGCGCGAGGCGGGCGCCAAAGAGTTCGCCAATCCTCGAAACGCGGCGGCGGGCAGTTTGCGACAGAAAGATCCGAATGCCACCGCTAAACGCCCGTTGTCGTTTCTCGGGTACCAACTCGTCGATCTCGACGGCACGTACTCCTTCATCTCGTATCTCGATACTCTGCACCAACTAGCCGACTGGGGATTTCTCACCGCGAGCGAGTCGAGTCTCGAAGTGGGAGCCGAGGCGATGATCGCTCGAAGTAACTGGTTCGAAGAACATCGTCACGACCTTCGCTACGACATCGACGGCGTGGTAATCAAGATTGACGACCTTGCGCAACGAGAGCGCTTGGGCTTCACCAGCCGCGCGCCGCGTTGGGCCATTGCGCGCAAGCTTCCACCCGAAGAGCGCACGACGAGACTGCTCGCTATTGAAGTCTCCATTGGTCGAACCGGCAGGGCCACGCCCTACGCCGTGCTCGAACCCGTGGTCGTCGCGGGATCCACCGTGTCGATGGCCACGTTGCACAACCAAGACCAAGTCAACTTGAAGGACGTCCGTCCAGGCGACCTCGTCATTGTTCGCAAAGCCGGAGACGTTATTCCAGAAGTCGCGGGCGCTGTTCTTGAACCGGGCAAGCGCCGAGCGAAGAAGTGGACGTTCCCTGCGGTCTGTCCCGAATGTGGTCAGCCCCTTGAGCGACGAGGCGAAGAGAGCGACACCTACTGCATCAACCCGCGTTGTCCGGCCCAACTTCTCGAGCAGATCGTCCATTTCGCGTCGCGCGGCGCGCTCGATATTGAAGGACTCGGCGAACAGCGCGTCGCGCAGTTACTCGGCGAAGGTCTTATTAAGGACGTCGCCGATCTCTTCACGCTGCGCGTTGAGGATCTCTCGGTCCTTGAAGGTCTTGGAGAGCTGTCGGCGACGTCGCTGGTGCGCGCGATCGACGCCGCCAAGTCAATGCCGCTCAGCCGCGCGCTCGTTGGACTCGGCATTCGACACGTCGGACCCGTGGCGGCGCGGGTCCTCGCCGCACGCTTTCTACGCTTTGACGCTCTCGCGGCGGCGCCCCTAGAAGAGCTTGAGGAGATTGACGGCGTGGGGCCCGTCATCGCGCAGTCGGTCTATCAGTACTGTCGAGAAGACGAGAGTCGAGAGCTCATCGAGCGCTTGATGGCGTCAGGTCTCACGCTCGTCGAGCCCGAGGATGATCGCGCGCTGGCGCCAACTCTCGAGGGCAAAGCGGTCGTCGTGACGGGATCGCTGGAGGGATACTCGCGTGAGAGCGCGGAGGCGGCCATCGTCGCCCGTGGCGGCACGTCGCCGGGATCGGTATCGAAAAAGACGTACTGCGTCGTGGTGGGTGAGACCCCGGGGGCCTCAAAGCTCACAAAGGCGCAAGAGTTGGGTATTCCTATGGTCGGCCCCAGTGAGTTTGCAACGCTGCTCTCAACGGGCCAGTGGAACGAAACGCTTCCCTAGGGCGTAGTTACTAGGGTTTAACCGATGGCGTCTACTTTCTCCCCCGACCACATCATCGCGGGACGTTACAGAATCCTTGAGCTGCTGGGCGTTGGTCAAACTGCAGAGGTCTACGTCGCAGAAGATCTCTCGCTTCATCGGCGCGTCGTTGTCAAGGTCTTACTCGCCGATCTCGCGGCACACGAAGACGTTCGTCGGGCCTTTCGTGATCACATAGTGCGCGCTTCCACGTTGAGCCACCCACACCTTGCGCGCGTTTACGACGGAGGCCAAGAGTCCGGTGCGATCTTCATGATCTCTGAGTACTTAAGCGGAGGATCGTTCGACGACGTATTAAACGCGCGGCGCCGACTCAGCGTTGACGACAGCGCCAAGCTCGGTCGCGACGTAGCAAGCGCGCTGGCCTACGTTCACGAACAAGGCTTTGTCCTCGGGTCGCTCTCACCATCGAAGTTGCTCTTTGACGACGAAGGTCGAGTGCGCGTGAGCGACGTTGCGCTGGCGGGACTCGCGACGCACTATCGCGAGCGAATGACACTCGATGACGCGCGTTATCTCTCACCCGAACAAGCCGTGGGTGACCCCGCGACGCCCAAGAGCGACGTGTACGCGTTGGCGCTCATTCTCTTTGAGGCCGTTACGGGCAGTGCGGCCTTTGAAGGAGCGACGCCCGAGGCCATGTTGCGAGCACGCCTTAACGCACCTCTTCCTGTCCGTCTCGATCTCGGGACCCTCGACATGATTCTCGCCCAAGCGGCGGTGCCCGATCCTCGGCTTCGCCTTGACGCCGAGCAACTTTCGGCCCGACTCGGCGGCGTGGTGGGCGACGCTACGCCACTCGTCGTGCGACCAGGTAATGAACAGTTGCCGCTTCTGGCGGGTTACGCGCCGCAAGCGCCGCGCAGCTCTATAGGATTTCAGCCGCCCTCGGCGGACCAAGTTACGGGAGCGACCGCGATTGCCGGTGGCGGATTTTCTCGCGTACCTCGAGGGCGCGCCCCGTCGCACGCTGCAGTGAATGAACCCGGTGGCCCTATTGGTCGAACTCCTCGGTTCGATCGTGGTGCCTACGAACTGCCGCGCGCGCCGAGTCGACGTCGCTGGGGATTTCTTATCGCGGCCCTGGTGATTCTGGTGATTGCGATCGGCGCCGGCGCGGCGTGGAAAGCGGGCGTGTTCACGAAGAAGCACACGGTGCCCAGTCTCCTTGGCATGAGTTACACCCAAGCGTCGACCGCCCTCATAGGTGACGGCTTTACCCTGACGATTACTCAAAAGGTCCACTCTTCGAGCGTGCCGTTGAACGACATTGTCAGCCAGGTACCGCTGGCGGGCACGTCATCCAAAGCTGGACTCGACATCAAGGTCAGCGTATCCACCGGACCAGTCAGTGTGAATCTGCCGACCAATCTTGTTGGCGAGAGTTGCGCTACCGCCACCGCCGAGTTGCTGACGGTGAGTGTGAAAGCACAGTGTCCTGCGTCGGCGGCAATTTTCTCGACGTCGATACCTCTCAATGACGTGGCCCGCGTGCTGTATCACAAGAAAGTCAATCCGACAATCGTGCCGAAGAATTCCACCGTCGTGCTCTCTGTGTCGAAGGGCCCGGCAGTGGCCGCAACGACGACGACGACGACGCAACCAACGTCAGGTACGACAACGACGACGTCCTCGACCACAACGACGACGACTACGCTCGCCGGCCATGGCCTACGCGCCGTACCCAACGTCGTGGGCGACGATCAGGCCCAGGTCTACGCGGCAATGAAGAAAGCCTCGCTGTACTTCTCGACGACCGGTCCAAATGCCAATACCACGAAGTGGACCACCGTGGTCTCTGAAAGCCCCAAGGCAGGCACCATGGTGGCGTGGGAGTCGCACGTTACCCTGACCGTGAAATGAGCGACGGCTGCGAACTTTGTGAGGCAGCCGTCGTCACCAAGCGTTACTTCGAAGACGACACTTGTTGGATTGGTGACTGCGAGATTTGCCTCGTGCCTATGGTTGTCTGGCGCGTGCACGACGCCTCGCCCCCGCCCGAGGTCAAGCGCCATCTCCATGACGCGCTCGGCATCGTCGCCACGGCCGAGTTCGCTGAGACGCCCTGGTCCATTGATGACCACATGCGCAACATCCCCGATCATTACCACGCGCACGCGCGCCCTCCGTATTTTTGGCGGCGAGGCCAGAGCTAAGGCCCTGCTAATCGTCGTTACAATCGGGACACCACAATCTTTACGAGGGGGGCTTCATGGGAGCACTTGACGGTCGCGTCGCCATCATTACCGGAGCGGGACGAGGCATCGGTCGCGAGCACGCGCTCCTCTTCGCCGCCGAAGGCGCCAAGGTTGTCGTTAACGACCTCGGAGGCGGCCTCGACGGTTCCTCAGGTGAAGCGACACCCGCCGAAGAAGTCGTCGCGGAAATTAAGGCCATGGGTGGCGAAGCAGTCGCGAACCACGACAACGTCGCGGACTGGAAGGGCGGCGAGCACCTCATTCACAGCGCGATCGAGGCCTTTGGCGATTTGCACGTGTTGGTCAACAATGCGGGAATTCTGCGTGACCGCGTGCTCGTCAATCTGAGTGAAGAAGATTGGGACTCGGTGATCAACGTGCACTTAAAGGGCCACTTCGTGCCCTCACGTCACGCCGCGACGTACTGGCGTGAGCAGGCCAAGGCCGGCAAGAGCGTTAAGGCGTCAATCATTAACACCTCGTCCACCTCGGGTCTGCTCGGCAACGTTGGTCAGTCGAACTACGGTGCCGCAAAGGCCGGCATCGCCGCGTTCACGGTGATCACCGCTGAGGAACTAGGTCGTTACGGAGTTCGCGTGAACGCGATTGCTCCTGCCGCGCGAACGCGCATGACAGAGTCAACGCCTGGGCTATCGGACTACGTGGTGAAGCCC
>DATCBX010000059.1:0-24832 GCA_036511635.1 Acidimicrobiales bacterium
GGCGACCACTGCTACACCCCACCAGTTACTCAGCTTTCTCTCGCACGGAAGTTCCTCTTGAGCCACAGCGCTCAACCGGGCGTCGTTACGATCGATCTCGGATTCAACAACATTCGCCACTGTCTGGCCCACACCGTGATCAACGAACCGTGCTTTAACGAACAACTCGTTCTGATCAATCGCGATCTTCCAATCGTCCTGCACGACTTGACTGACGTCGCTGGGCCGCGAGTTCGTTTTGTTGGCTTTGAGTATGAGGACCCATTTCTCCAGCGATACTTTGACGGTCCGACAGGTCCGACTATCGCGGCCGAGACGCTCGTTGACGTCGACCGCTTTAACGCGGCTCTCAAGATTGCCTACAACGCCGCGTCGATTCAGATTGCGGATCTTCCCACCACATTCAAGAACGACGACAGCACGCCGGTGGCGATTACGAATGTGGGAACAATGCCCCAAAACGTTGCTCTCGTGTGCGACCTCACGTGGATGTGTCAGCCCGAACCTTTTGGGCCTGACGATCATCCCAATAACGAGGGTTACATGAGTATTGCTGAGGCGATTGCGGTTAATTTACCGACGTCGTGGTGACTCTACTCAAGTCTTAGAAATGTTCGCGAATCTCTAACCAAACACCGAGGCGTACGTCACGGTCTTAGTAGGCGCAATGACCGTAACCTTCTTACCCCATTTGGTGAAGGTTGTCGTGCTGTGCCCGGTTGACGTCGTCACCGACTCCTTTAGAGGCAGGGCTTTCTTTCCTGAGGAAATTGTCATCACACTCGTGGACTTCGGCGCACTGCTCGTGGCTTTGGTAACCCATGTGAGTTGGTAGCCATTCGTTGCCTTGTCCCTCGCCGAAAGGAGCGTCGTGCCCTTAAGAGTAGGTAACAACGCAGAGAAGGTGCCCGATGTCAGATTGGTCTTGAACGTGGTGTACGGCGTCGTGCCCTTTTTCATTGCAACCGACGACGTGCCAACTTTTACCTGCTGCGCGGCGCTGAGACCCATCAACGTCACGAGTCCCGTCTTACTACCGCTCAGGTAGGCGTACGTGGGTGTCACGGTGATCTTGAACTTCTCGGCCCCCGACACGTAGCTCTCGCTGCCATCCACCGTGCCAATTTTCGCCGTGACGGTCGTCACAACTTTTCCGTTCGTCGTTGACACTTTCACGTGCACACCAATTTCGCTCTTCAGCGCCGCCGCTGTCGCGGCAATGACCGAAGAAGCCGTTGGATTCGTCACCGAAGCCTGAGCAACACTGGGCCCGCCGAAGACAAAAAGAGCCGACGCTACACCGAGCGAAGACATGAGGATAGACGTGCGTTTGAAGAATGACATGGCTTCAGCCTAGGGGGAAAAGGACCGTGGCTTCATTCAGGGTGGCCACTACCGGTGCGCCACCGATAGGTCAGGTAACTAAAAGCAGGCCGCTAAATCGAAGAGGAACTGCTGCATGAGACGAATTCCGTCGAGGAGTTCAGGCTCACAGGAGGCAAGCTTCTCATCGTCCAATATTCCCTTGCTCACCGCCGTCGAGCGAAGTGCCACCTGGATAGTACAGAGCCAGGACCAGGCTTCGGCATCGTTTAAGAACTGTTCGTTGAGCGTCATAACCGACAACTCCGCGTTCGTGGCGATGTCGTGTTGCCTCGCCAGCGTCGAGAGCGGATCGTCGTTGTCGTTGCTCGGATTTATTGGCGCGTTCATCGAAAGGTGCCATTCGTGATCGGGATCACGCTCACTCGCCACCACGTGCGCGAAGACTTCTCGAATAGCGTCACGACCAGCGTCATTGAGACGAACTTCAATTCGACCATCGCGACGACGGATAAAGAGTTTGGTGGGCATTACGAGTCGAGCTCCACCGTCGCCTGAAGACCCGCCACCTGCAGTTTTACGCAGTAGGACTCGGCGCGTTCGCGCTGACCCGACCAGACAATGGCTCGCCCCTCGTGATGGACCATCAACATTAACTGCGTGCATTTGTTATTGGAATAGCCAAAGATTCGCTTGAATACGACTTCGACAACGGTCATCGGCGTGACTGGATCGTTCCATACAATCACGTTCCACGGGCGCTCGGTGACCACCGTAACCTCACTCGCCACGTCACTTTCGATCGACGTGGATCGAAGTGGCTTCACCGAGGGCATCTCACTAGTGTCGCAGACGACCGATGAAATTGAAAGAAGTTGGCCGTAGTGTGAGTTCTACGACGTTAGGAGGACCGCTTGATCGCCACCTGGGCGCGTAATGCGACCGCGCGAGCGCGCGAGCGCGCCAGCACCTCCATTCGCCACTCGGCCGGTCTCACGAAGGGTCCTCCCCCGAGGTGCAATGACCCCGCAGAGGCGTACAGCGAGGTCGACGGCGTGGCTCGCCTGGTCCATGGTGACTTGCCCTCGATGCTCATTGGCGGGCTCGGATCGCTCTTCTTGCAAATGCTCCACCCCTACGCCATGGCTGGCGTGGCCGACCACTCTCGCTATCAAGACGATCCCCTCGGACGCCTTCTTCAGACAGCCAACTTTATTAACGCCACGACGTACGGCTCGTCAACCCAAGCTCACGAAGCCATTGACCGCGTCCTTAACGTGCACCGTTTCGTGAACGGCGTGGCAGACGACGGTCAGTCCTATGACGCGAACGATCCCCACCTCTTGCTGTGGGTGCACTGCGCCGAGATATCAATGTTCCTTTCGGGTTATCAACGATTTGGCGCTCAAACCATTAGCGATGATGAAGCGGACCACTACGTGCGAGAGATGATCCCACTCGCCCGCGACCTTGGCGTGCTTGAGCCACCGACGAGCGTCGCTGAACTCAACGCCACGCTGTTGCGATTTCGACCCGAACTTCGCTTGAGTAACGCGGGCGTCGTCGCCCGCGACTTCATTGCCCACAGCGTCGTGAAAAGTCGAAGCCAGCGCTTCACGTATCGACTTCTCGTTCTCAGTGCGTGGTCGTTGCTCACATCCTGGGCCCAAGAGATACTCGGCGTAAAAACAAACAGGGTCTTAGATCGTCTCGTCATTCGCCCGAGCACCACGATCGTGAGTTACCTCATGCGTCTCGCCGTCACGCCCCAGCCGCGCTACGTGGCGATGGAAAGTCCGCCGTCGACGACCACAACCTGACCCGTCACGTAGGACGTGGTTGCGAGCGCCACGATGACGTCGGCAACGTCGTCGGGAGTACCGCTTCGCTTCAAGGGTGCGACAGATTGAACGAAGCCCCGCACCGTGTCCCAGTCTTCGGTCCAAGGGGTGTCAATCAGTCCTGGAGCCACGGCGTTCACGCGAACTTCTGGCCCCACGACCTTCGCGAGTAACACCGTCATGTGATTGAGCGCGGCCTTCGACGCGGCGTAGGGAATCGACGATCCGACTGGTCGCACTCCGGCAAGAGAGGACACGTTAACGATGGTGCCGTGGCTCGATCGCAGTGCGGGCATTGCGGCGACGCTGAGCTGCCACGTGCCAAAGACGTTGACGTCAAAGATCTCGCGCCAGACGTCAACCGTGGCTGCGTCGAGATCACTGTGCGCGATCACCTTGGTCGCCCCGGCGTTATTGATCAACACGTCGAGTTGGCCACAGCGCTCAAGCACGTCAGCAATGAGGCGCTCGCAATCAGCGGCGTTGGCAACGTCGCCCTGGAAATAGTGCGATCCGGGCGTCTCTCGAGCGAGACGCTCGCCCTCGTCAACGCTTCGAACAGAGTTGAAGACCACGACGTCCCCGCTGTCCACAAAGCGCTTCGCCGTCGCCAGTCCGATACCGCTCGTTGATCCAGTCACGAGAACAACGCGCGACGTCATTGCTACTTACGTCGCAGACGCCACGAGCCCGCCCAGTGCTGACCGGGCTCCAACACCACCACGTCCTTGCCACTGCGCAACGCGTCGGGCGGACAGGTCATCGGTTCAATCGCCACGGACGTGCGTCGCCGACCTTTTTCTAGGTGGTCGCCCGTGTAGACCTGGAGATACGGAAAGTTCCGATCGACGCTGAGTTCAATCTCACCGCCGGTCGCGTCTTCGAGCGTCGCGGTAGCAAGACCAGAGTCGTCACGAATCAGTTCGGTGTAGGTGACGTCGAGTTCGTGACCACTGAGTGACTTACGCGTAGTGAAATCGAGTTGATTGCCCGCAACGGGAAGAATCTCACCCGTGGGCAGTTGGCGACTGTTCACCGCGACGTAGGCCTTGGCTGGAATCTCAAGTTGCGAACCTTCGATAGTGGGCGTCGTCACCGCGAGGTACGGATGGAATCCAACACCAAAGGGAATCGGCACTTCGTCACGATTCGTCACCGTGGTCGTCACCGTCAAGCCCAGTGACCCAAGGTGGTACGCCACGCTTATCTCACTGAGGAACGGATAGTCGGGCGTGGGATGGAGCAACATCGAGAGCACGCAACGGTTCTGATTAACCGCCTCAACATGAAAAGGCCGCCATCGAACGAGGCCATGCGAGGCCGTGGCGTGTTCTACGTCGTCGATCGTGGGCCGCGCCGTGCGCTCAGAGAACGTCCACTCGCCGTCGCCTACGCGATTGGGCCAGGGGTAAAGAACCTGTCCTCGGGCGTGCGTGGGCACTTCCTCACCAGCAAAACCTTCAATGACGCTCAGTCCACCCTTGACGTACGTGCGAAGCGCCGCGCCCACCTCGGTGACGACGGCACGTTGATCGCCGTGAGCGATGGCGATCTGTTCTCCGGAGGGCAACATCAGCGTCGTTTCTTTCTTTTCACTGCTACGTAACTTACGACAGTTAGGGTTCTCGGTATGCGATTACTCCTCACGAACGACGATGGCGTCCTCGCACCGGGCATGGCGGTATTGGCTCGATGCGTGGCGAAATGGATAGATGAGGCGCCCTCGGGCGATGTTCGCGAGGCCATCATTGTCGCGCCGAACAAGAACTATTCAGGGATGTCCTCGGCGGTGGGTGACGTTTTTGAGCGGCCGACGGTCAAGTACCGCCGACACAAAATCGCTGGCGCCGAGTCCATTGTCACCTACGGACTCGAAGCTCCGCCCGCTCTCTGCGCAATTCTGGGCTCAATTGGCAGTTTCGATTTTCAGCCTGACGTTGTCGTTTCGGGCATCAACGCAGGCGCCAACGTCGGGCGCAGCGTGCTTCATTCGGGTACCGTTGGCGCCATCCTCACCGGCGCTCAGCTCGGACTCTCTGGACTTGCCGTCTCTGTGCAGTGGGGTGAAGACGTGCACTACGACACGGCCGGAGCCGTGGCAATAGAGGTGCTCGATGAACTCTTTCGAGCGCCTAAGCGCACTTTGTTGAACCTCAACGTGCCTAATTTGCCGGCCGCGGAACTGAAGGGGGTGCGACGTGGCCGCGTGTCAATGGCGGGGATCGTGAAGGCCGCCGGACCAAGTGCAGGGGGCGAAGCGCTGAGTGACGAGGGCGAACTGCCATTACGTATCGGCGCCGCGAGTCCTGAACTTGGCGACGTGAGCGACGAAGACGCCGATGAAGACGGTGCGCTGATTGCCGCCGGCTACGCCTCGCTGACCCCGCTTCGTGGACCCCACGAAGACGAGGCCGCGTTGACGTCTGATTTAATGACGAACGCGCTCAAGGCAATTAGTCGCCACCTTGAAAAGCAGCACTAATCGTCGTTTGGTCGACGACGCTGTTTCTTTAGTCGCCCTCGCGCCTTTTTGTCGTCGACGCGACGTATCTTGGCGCCCTTGGTGGGTTTCGTAGCGCGACGAGGCGTGCGCGGAGCAAGCGCGATCGCCAACTTTTCTCCAAGTTGCTCGAGCGCCGCGTTTCGATTCTGTCGTTGAGAACGAAATCGACTGGCGCTCGATCGAACGACGGTGCCGAGTTCGTCGACGACCCGCTGCTTCTCATAGTCCGACAGGACGTTCGAATCAAGCACGTGAAACGACGCAACAACGCGCGTCAGTGATCGATTCGCGTGCTGACCGCCCGGACCTCCCGAAGTGGTCACGCGCTGGAGAACCTCTTCGGCAGGCAAGGTGAGTCGAACTCGAATCGTTATCGATCCGTCATCGTTGGCGTGCACGCCACTCACCACAACTAACGACCTTCTGGAAAACGCACCATGGCGAGCTGGGACGATGACGCTACGAGTTCATCTGACTCGTCAAAGAGTTCGAGACGCTCATCGACGAGACCCTCGGCGATCACGACCGCCCACTGGCGCGCTCGCAACCACTCACTCGTGGGTATCCGTCGAACGTAGGTCGTAAGTTGCAGCGTCGGCACCCAACCTGACGAACCTATGGGAAAGGTGGCAGGAGGTAGCGCGTCGCTCGCAAAGAGCAGACTCCACGCATTCCACGACGCTTCACCGTCGTCGAGTCGTAGCCAACCTCGCACTTCTGCGTCCGTAGAGAACTCACCGGTCCGCCATCCCGCGGACACCGGATCGAGGCGTTGATCGACGATGCTCATGATGTCGAGTTCGTCGCTACCCGTTGACTTGCGACACTCCTCAATCGGCGCGATCGTAGGCACTTCGGCGTTTTGATAACGAAGCGCGGCGCCTTCGTGCAGGGTGCCGAGCGTGGCCAGAGACTCACAGACCAGCAGTTCGTTCTGAAAGAGCGTCACGTGAACGAATGAAGCGCCACGACCAACGCGTCGAACTTCAGTGCGCACCTCACCAGGACCAACTGAAGGTGAATGGACGTAGTTAGTTGCGATGGCGGTGACGTCTCGATGCGCGGCGCCCTCATCGCTGGCGCCCGCGAGAGCTCCGCCACCCATAACGCACTGCAAATACCCACCGTGAGGGTGGCCCATCACGGTGTAGGCGGGTGAGAGATTGACCGAATAGCGGCCGGGACCAAGCGGTTCAAGGGCCGCCGCCGTTCTCAATGCGCGCCCTTCGTCTGGAGAAGTCATGGCCCAACCCTAACGGCGAAAAACACGCGAACCAGTAGATTGGCTCTGCGAAAGAGGTAGAAAATGAGAGTCGTTCCCCACTTCATTAACGGCGTTCTCGTCGAAGAGGTCGGCGACTCGCCCGTCTTCAATCCCGCCACTGGCGAGGTCATCGCGAACGTACCCGTTCCCTCGCTCGACTTCATTAATGACGTCGTCGCGACCGCCCGCGACGCCTCAGTGAAGTGGGCCCAGTCGTCACTTTCAATGCGGACTAACGTGCTCTTCTCGCTGCGTCAACTCATCGTCGAACACACCGACGAGTTGGCATCCATCATCACGCTCGAACATGGAAAAACCATTGCTGACGCGAAAGGCGAAATCGCGCGCGCGTTGGAAAACGTGGAGTTCGCCTGCGGTCTGATCGAACACCTAAAAGGTGGTTTTTCTAACCAGGTCGCCGACGGTGTCGACGTGCACTCCCTTCGTGAGCCCGTGGGCGTCGTTGCGGCGATTACGCCGTTCAATTTCCCCATCATGGTTCCGATTTGGATGAGCGCGAACGCCATAGCGAGCGGCAACGTCGTGATTCTGAAACCCTCTGAGCGTGACCCCTCGGTCTCGGTGCGCGTGGCGAAGCTCTTGAAAGAAGCGGGACTACCCGACGGCGTGTTTAACGTTCTCCAAGGTAACGCCACCACGGTCCAGGCCCTGCTCGAACATCCTGGTGTCGACGCCATAAGTTTTGTCGGTTCCACGCCCGTCGCTCGCCACGTCTTCGAGACCGCCAGCGCACACCACAAACGAGTCCAGGCGCTTGGTGGAGCGAAGAACCACATGGTCGTTCTGCCCGACGCGGACCTTGACGTGGCGGCTGACGCCGCGATCAACGCCGGATACGGATCAGCCGGCGAGCGGTGCATGGCGATCAGTGTCATCGTCGCTGTTGGTGAGGTCGCTGCTCCGCTCATCGAAAAGATTGCCGAACGTCTCGATCGCCTGAAGGTTGGACCCGGCGACGATCCGGGTAGTGATTTTGGCCCACTTATCACCAAGGAACACCGCGATCGTGTCGCGAGTTACGTCACGTCCGCGAGTGCGGACAACATCACCGTCGTGCGCGACGGCACGAACCTCGAACTTGGTGAAGGGTTCTTCGTCGGTCCATGTCTGCTTGACGGGGTCCGCCCCGGCACCAAGGCTTACGACGACGAGATCTTCGGACCCGTCTTGGGCGTGGCGCGCGTCGCCAACTTTAACGACGCCATCGAGCTCGTGAATCGCAATCCTTATGGCAACGGCGTGGCAATCTTCACCCGCGACGGGAACGCCGCGCGTCTCTTTTCTCGCCAAGTCCACGTCGGCATGATTGGCGTGAACGTACCAATACCCGTGCCAATTGCCGCCTACTCCTTCGGTGGCTGGAAGAACTCACTCTTCGGTCACTCGCATATCTATGGTCCCGAAGGTTTCGCCTTTTACACGCGCGCCAAAGTCATCACGACACGTTGGCCTCAAGCTTCGGAGTCACAGATTGACCTCGGTTTTCCCACGACGCGTTAAGTGATGGTCGCCGCCGCTCCCGCGTTCATCCACTGGTTCGCGAGTGGCTTCAAAGAGGCCTTCGCCATGATTTGGCTGACCTGGTGGCCGCTGGTCCTCGGCTTCACCATCTCCGGGCTGGTCCAAAGCATGATTCCGCGCGACGCCCTTCGCGCGCAGTTGGGCACGACCACGCCGGCGTCAGTCGCCAAAGCGTCACTACTCGGCATCCTCTCTTCTTCGTGTAGTTACGCGGCCAGCGCGATGTCGCGCGCGCTCTTCGCGCGCGGTGCCTCATGGTCGAACTCTCTGATTTTCATGATCGCCTCGACCAATCTCGTTATTGAACTAGGTGTTCTTCTCTACCTCTTGCTCGGGTGGCAGTTCGTACTGGCTCAGTTCGTTGGCGGCGTCGTGATGGTGATCTTGCTCGCGCTCACGACTCGCGTCCTCTTCAGCGCAGTTCGCCAAGACCAACTAAAGCAAAGGGTCTTGCTCGACGCGCCACCGAATGAACACACCGCGGGCTCGACGTGGCGAGAACGAATCCATCACAAGGAGAACTTCACTCGCGCCGCTCGATTCACCATGGGCGATCTCACGATGTTGCGCAAGGAACTTCTCGCGGGTTTTTTGGTAGCAGGTTTTATTAGCGTGCACGTACCAACGTCGTGGTGGAGTCACATCTTTGTCAGCGGTCACGGCGCGTGGACGGTCGTCGAAAACGCTCTCCTCGCTCCCCTGGTCGCGGTCGTCGCGTTTGTGTGTTCAGTGGGCAACATTCCTCTCGCTGCCGCACTATGGATGCATGGCGTGGCCTTTGGCGGCGTCATCGCCTTCATCTTCGCGGACCTCATTACCTTTCCACTGCTCGCGATCTATCGCCGCTTCTACGGTGGCGCGTCGACCTGGCGTCTCTTCGTACTTCTCTGGTTCGTCATGAGCGTGGGAGGACTACTCGTTAACGGCCTCTTTCACGTGGCGCACCTCGTACCCTCGAGCCACCACGTACGCGCACTAAACGGCGACTTTCCCCTCGGATCAACGCTCGTGCTCAATATTCTCGCGACGTTGGTACTGATCTACGTATGGTGGCTCGCGCGTTCGCGCCAAGTAAGTTCGCTCAGCGCCACTGACCCGATCTGTGGGATGAGTGTCGATACCTCTTCGCCCGCCGCCACGTACGTGCTTAATGACGAGACCTTCTACTTCTGCTCACCACGCTGTCGCGATCGATTTGTGCGCCAACACGTAAAGGACGCTGGCGTCACCATGATCGAAGACCTCGAGGGCGACCAGGTCGATCCGGTCTGTTCCATGCACGTGTCGTCGGCAATCGCACTCAGCGCCACCGGCCCGGACCAGGTGACCTACTATTTCTGCAGCGAGGGGTGTCGATCGACTTTCCTCGATGGTCCGCGTCCTTTGGCGAGCCAACCAATCGAGTTAGGACGAAAAGCAACAGATGAGTAAACAACACACCAGCGTGAGGGCGTACGGCATTCTCGAACACGAAGGCAAAGTGTTGCTCGTTCGCTCGAGTAGCCCTCAGATCAAGCCTCCACTGTGGTGGCTACCTGGTGGCGGCATTGACTTTGGTGAATCCCCCGAACAGACGCTGCTGCGTGAGTTCCAAGAAGAGACCGGTCTCGCCATCCAGGATCCTCTGTTGCACGACGTCATTAGTGACGTACGGCGTCGTCCGAACGGGGACCGCATTCACACCGTGCGCGTGCTCTACACCGTCACACTCGTGGGTGGAGAGTTACGCCACGAAGCCGACGGAACGACCGATCAGGTCAAGTGGTTCCATTTGGGCGAACTCGATGGCGTCAACGTGGCGGAGTACGCCGGACGCGCCATTCAAAGTGTGTTGTCGAAGTAAATCGCGGGCATCTCGCGCTTGAGGAGTTTGCCGGCCGGATTGCGCGGTAACGATTCGCTGGTGAAAGCCACTCGGGTTGGAATCATGAAGGCGGCGAGGCGAGTCGCGAGAAAACTCCGCAGCTCTCCAACGCTGAGCGACATATCGGGACGGACCATAATCGCGGCCGCGACTTCTTCGCCGAGGCGCTCGTCGGGCATGCCAAAGACTGCTGCCTCGTAGACGGCGGGGTGCTCGTAGATCGCCGACTCCACTTGAGCGCAGTAGACGTTCTCACCGGCTCTAATAATCATGTCCTTCGCCCGGTCTTCGACGTAGAGGAATCCCTCGTCGCTGACGTGTCCTAAGTCCCCGGTGCGAAGCCAACCTTGAACGATTGTCTCCGCCGTCGCTTCAGGTTTTCGCCAGTAGCCCTTGATCATCGTGGGCGACTTCAACCAGATCTCACCACTCTCGCCAACGCGAAGTGAGTTCAACGAGTCATCTCTAATATCCACGTCCATCACGATCGTCGGTACGCGCCCGGTTGAGGTGGGGTGCGTGAGATAGTCCTCGCCGTAGTTACCCGGACCGTACGCGTTCGTCTCGGTCATGCCGTAGCCGAGCGTCGGCTGACCCTGCTTGAATGATTTGCCCACTCTCGCGACCAACGTGGGAGGAGCAGGCGCACCTCCGCCACCTACGGCGGTGAGTGACGACGTGTCGAACTTTGAGAAACTCGGCGACTCCATAAGATCCCACGACTGCGTAGGAACACCGACGAAACTCGTCACCTTGTGGCGTTCTATCAGCGCCAGCGCCCGCTCGGGGTCCCACTTGTACATCATCACCAACTTGAAATGCCAGGAGAAGCACGACATCATGACTGGTATGCAACCCGTCACATGAAAGAGCGGCACGATCAATATGAAGCACGGGGCAAGTCCACTGCCCTCGGTGTCGGCGTCGCGCCGCGCAGCTTGAATTGACGCGCCCGAAGAAAACGACATAATCGCCTGACAGATAGCACCGTGGGTTGATACCGCCCCCTTGGGGAATCCGGTAGTGCCCGAGGTGTAAAGAATTGTCGCTTCGGTGTCAGCGTCGAGCGCTACGTCGGGCATGGCAACCCCCGTCACCACGACGTCGCCCCAGCGTTCGACCAGGTCGTCGTAGGACGCAGCTTCGTCGAGGCGAACGCCGAGCATGCGCACCCCCGCCTTCAAACACGGCGTCGTAGCTCGAGAAATTCGCTCACTGTCGCCGATGTAGAGCGAGAGTTCTGAGTCGTTGATGGCGTAGTCGAGTTCGCTCTCGGTCCACCACGAGTTCAACGACACCGAGACCGCGCCCACCGAGATAATTGCCGCGAAGGAGATGACCCATTCGGGGTAGTTGCGCATCGCGATACCTACGCGATCACCCTTTTTGATGCCGAAGTGATGCACCAAGGCGTAGCCAAGGGCATCGACCTCGTCCATAACGCGCTTGAAGCTCCACTCTTCATCTTCG
Organism: Acidimicrobiales bacterium; assembly: GCA_036511635.1. Classification (GTDB taxonomy): domain Bacteria; phylum Actinomycetota; class Acidimicrobiia; order Acidimicrobiales; family RAAP-2; genus RAAP-2. Next base: position 11,808 of record DATCBX010000059.1, read on the forward strand.
TAGACCATGAACGTCGCGTCTATACCTCGCGCGAGATCGAAAAACTGGCGGATGTTGGCTGGTGAGTTCTTGAAGACGCGATTCGTCACACCATCGCGTTCCACTTCAATGACTTCAAAGGGCTGTCCGGGTGCAGCGACTACCGCTATCGCGTCTTTAACACTGCGCACCGACTACCCCCATGACCTCGTAATCCTATGCAAAACTTGAACCACGACACCTCATCGTGCGAATACCGTTGGACCAATGTAGCCACCCTGAACCAACTCTTCGCGACAATGACCGAAGACTCTACACTTCGCGGTAACAACTTAGAAAGGACTGCCGTGCTGGCATCGAACTATCCCTTGTTAGGCGTCTTCATCTCAACGTTGTATTTCGTCGGATTCATCTTTTGGATTATGCTCGCCTTTCACGTCTTCGCCGACCTTTTTCGAAGTCACGACCTCAGCGGAGGCGCTAAGGCACTCTGGGTGCTCTTCATCTTGATCTTGCCTCTCGTTGGCTGTCTGCTCTACGTGGTGATTCGCGGCGGCTCAATGCACGAACGGCAGGTTCACGTCATCCAGGCTCAACAAAAAGCGTTCGAGGACTATATCCGCCACGTCGCGAACACCAAGGAGTAATCGCCCTGGGTATTGCCTCAGTGCGTGGGCGAGAGCGTCGACTTTAGAGCCGAGGCCTTCTGGGCCATGCGTTCAACGGACTCGGCAATCTTCGCCTTCACGTTCACCAAATCAACGCGAGCAATCTCGGCTTCTTTGGTGAGACCCTTGAGATGTTCGATGTCCCAGAGACTTAGTACGGGCGTCAATACGTCACCAAGGTACTGACCGAGTCCGTAGATGCCCTCTTTGGCGATGCGCACCGCGTGACGGGTGAAACTCGGAATGCCGGTACCGGGCATCGCGAAGGTGCTCACTTGTTTTGACACCGCGATCATCATCGCCGAAGGATCGATGGCGAAGGCGGCGAGCGTGAGGTCGCGATAAAAGAGGTAGTGCTTGGTCTCGTCACCAGCAATCAGCGCCAGAACGTTGCGACCAATCTTGTCGTCTTTGGGAAGTTTCGCGCCGGTGTTGCGGTGCGCGATTTGCGTTGCGCGCTCTTGGAACGAGACGTAAGAAATAAGTTCAGCGAATGTGGCGGGATGGGGAACTTCACCCTTTTGCATCTGCACTCGACGTCCGTCTTCGAGCAGCGTGGGATTGATGCAACGGCTGATGTGCACCCAATCGCGCATCACCATAGCGTGGCGATTTTCTTCCATCGTCCACTGACACGACCAGTCGCGAATGGGGTGACCCTTAGGGGCGTGTTCCAAAATCGAGTCGGTGTAGTACGGAAGGTTGTCCTCCGTCAAAAGGTTGACGTAGATCGAACTGCGCACGCCGTCACCGAGCGGATAGTCCTCCGGCGACCATGGACGATCGTTGAAGTTCTCACCCTCGCCCCAGTTGATCTGCTCGTGGGGGTACCAGAGACGTGGAGCCTCCAGGTGGCGATTGTAAAGACGTTCAACGTCGGGGGCAAGCTCTTCTAAAAGGTCAACGCGGCTCTTCGCCAAACGAGTGCTCAAGTTGTGATACCTCTCCGTGCGCAAAGCGCCAACGCTTCAACCCTAACGCTCCAGGGGAAGGGCACTTCGCCGCACTTGTGATTCGTCGCACAAAGGTGCTGTTGTAGCCTGGTGCACTCGTGAAACTCATCGATACTCTCGTTCCGGTTGATTTTCGATCGTCGGTACGCGGCCCCTTGCGCCGTTTCTATATCTGCACGTTTATTGGCTGTATTGGTAACGGCCTCACTCTCTCCCTCTTCGTTATCTACCTGCACAATGTGCGTCATTTCTCGACCAGCTTCGCCACGCTGTTGCTCGCGCTCTCGGCGATCGTGGGGCTGTGTACTTCCCCGCTCTGGGGTACGTTCACCGACCGACTAGGACCGCTTCGTATCGTCCTCTTCTCCTACGCGGCCGACGCCGTAGCGCTGGTGTTCTGGGCCTTCGCCCACACGCACGAACAGGCCATCCTCGCGGCGCTGCTCCTGGCGACGTTTGGTGGCGGAGGGTGGGGACCTATGGCCACGATGCTCAGTCGACTCGTCTCACCTGAACATCGCCAACGAGCATTTGGTTTCAACTTCATGCTGGTCAATCTCGGTATTGGCTTCGGCGGCCTTATCTCCGCGAGCGTCGTAAACCTCCAACGCCCCGACACCTTCGTTGTGTTGTACATCTTCAACGCGGGCGTGACGATTCTGGCTGGTCTTTATTACCTGACCCTTCGTCAACACGGCGGCGCGTACAAGGAACACCACGACGACCCGGTCAAGAGTGCTCAGGGTTGGCGCGAAGTCATAAAGGACACGCGAATGGTTCGCTACGTCGTTGGCTCGGTCTTCTTGATGATCGGCGGATACGGCTCGCTCGACGCGGGCCTAAGTCTCTTCGTCGTGAACAACCTCAAACTCTCCGTGCACGTGATTGGCGTCATCTTCTTCTTCAACACCTCGACCATCGTCCTGGCCCAACTCTGGGTGCTCAATCGCATCGATGGCAAGAGCCGCACGCGCGTTATGGGGGTCGTGGCGGCCTTCTGGTTCTCGTTCTGGCTCATTCTCGAATTGACGCTGACGATCCCGGCTTCGTTGTCGATCGCCATGTTGTGTCTCGCCATGATCGTCTTCGCCATTGGCGAGACGATGCTCCAACCCGTTGGTTCGGCGATCGTGAACGACATCGCGCCTGAACACCTGCGCGGTCGCTACAACGCCGCCGCGGGTCTTTCATGGGGCATCTCTGGGTCCCTCGCGCCCGCCATCACGGCCCTCTACTTCAGTGTCCATCTGGGCAACTGGTGGCCCATCGGCACGGGCATCACGGCACTCGTGGGTGGGGCGATGATGATGAACCTCCGTCGCCACATCAGCGCCAGCGCCGACGGACGCGCCAGCGCCTAGTCACGCGCTACGTTCGAGTTCTGCACCTCTTTCGTCCACCCCCTCGCCCCCACCAATTGAGCGAAAGTTTCTGCGTCGACAGGACATAAGTAGTTAAGGCAATGAAAGGCAGGCATCGATGAAGTCAGTCACGTCAGCACTAGCGGTTATTGGTTTGGTAGCGAGTGGTTTCGTCGCGGGGGGACCCGTGCTCTTAAGCGCCACTCCCGCCTCGGGCGCTGCATTCAAGACGTGCGTACCGTCCCAGATCAAAGTGACGCACGGCCGCGCCAACGGCACCGCCGGCACGATCTACTACCCCATTATCTTTACAAATACTGGCGCGAAGTGCTCCATCTTTGGCGTGCCCGCGATTCAGCCCGTAACGGGTTCGACGCACAAAAGCGTTGGACCAATGGCGCGCAATCAGTCCATGGGCGAGATGGCGGCACTGCACACGCTGTCCAAGGGCCAATCGGTCAGTGACGCCTTCGGCGTCGTCGAGACGGGTAACTTCACGGCTTCGACGTGTGGCGCACGAAGGGCCCAAGGAGTCCTCGTGTCGATGGGATCGTTCGTGACGTCGAAGTACGTCGCCCTTACGATCACGGTCTGCACGAAGCGCGCGAGCACGACGACCCGCCTGGTCGCCCCGGGCGTTACTGGCAACTAAGTCGCCCGCAGCAAGCTCTACGTCCCGAAGTTCCAACCAGTTCCCTCTTCGTAGCGATGCAGGATGTTCTTCGCGATGAGAATCTTGTGCACCTCATCGGGTCCGTCAGCGAGTCGCAGCACGCGAGCAGTCAAGTACATCTGCGCTAATGGCAGGTCGTTACTCACCCCGGCTCCGCCCCACACCTGTATGGCGCGGTCAACAACACGGTGAAAGGCCGCGGGCACGAAGACCTTGATCGCCGAGATTGCGGTGCGCGCGTCGGGGTCGCCGTTCGCCACTTTCTCCGCGGCGTTGATCGTCATAAGGCGAGCGGACTGAAGATCCATGTAGCTCTCGGCGATGAAGCCTTGGATGAACTGCTTATCGCGCAACAGCCCGCCGTGTACCTCGCGCACGAGCGTGCGCTCGACCATGAGGTCAAAGGCGCGCCACATCTGACCAATCGAGTTCATGCAGTGATACACCCGTCCGGCACCGAGTCGATCTTGGGCCGCTTGATGACCCTGACCGACGAGGCCCAACGTGTTCTCGAGCGGTACGCGCACGTTTTCGTACTTAATCTCACAGTGATCCGACGTCGCGTGACCAAAGATGCCAATACCGCGCACGATGTTGACGCCCGCGGTGTCACTCGGCACAATGATCTGAGTCATCCGACCAGTCGTGCCGAATTCTCCGGTCGGATCGTTCGCGCGACACATCACGATAAAGAAATTGGCGTCAATGCCATTCGACGTGAACCACTTGTGGCCGTTGATGACCCATTCGTCACCGTCGCGCACCGCCTCGGTGGCGATAGATCTCGGATCTGATCCAGCGTGATCTGGTTCCGTCATTGAAAAACCTGACTCCATCTCACCGGCAATAAGGGGTAACAACCACTTCGCCTTCTGCTCTTCGGTTCCGTATTTCACGAGGATGCTCGCGTTGCCCGAGTTGGGCGCCGCGATACCGAACAACGACGACGCGCCCACTGCGTAAGCGAGTATCTCGTACATGTAGGCCAGCTCCAGAAAGTCGAGCCCGGCGCCGCCGTACTCCGTCGGCAAATGCGGCGCCCAAAGTCCCGCGGAAAAAACCTTGGCCTTGATCTGTTCACGAACCGCAATGCTGTCGCGCCGCGCGGACTCTTGTTCGTCGTGGCTCAGGTCTCGCCCTCGTCGCGAGCGCCACAGCACGTCTTCGTTGGGCAGTATCTCGTTGTTGATCAAGTCGGCGGTTCGACGACGAAGATCGTTAATGCGTGGATCGAGTCCCGGTATTGCGGTGACGTTGATGGCCATGGTGTCTCCTAGAGGTGTCCACCTGAATCTAGGTGGCCTGGCAAAGTGCTTAGGTCGCGCGGCGTCACTAGGTTCAGGTCATGGAGTTCACGCGCGTCGATCCCACTAATGACGAGCACTTTGATGCCTGGTTCGGCGTTCTCCAACGTTCGGAAGCCTTGCGCGATCAGGGCCAGGGACGGGGCTGGCACCCGAACGAATGGCGAGCGCGCGCAGTTGACGAAACAGCCCCCGCGTACCACCAACTCTTCTCGTACGGCGACGATATCTTGAAGCCCGTCGCCGTTGGCTCCCTCGAAGTCACGCGAAAGGACAACTTGCATTGGATTCGAGGCGACCTCTTCGTCGATCCAACGCAACGACGTAAGGGGTACGGATCACTCGTCCTAGAACACCTCGAAGACACGGCTCGCGCACTCAAACGACCAACCATGTTGTTGTGGGTGATCGAAGGTGGCCACGAACGCGGATCGGGTCCGAGTCGGAACTTTGCACCCCAGCGTGGCTACGACATTGTTGAAGAAAATATCCGTCGCGATCTTGAGTGGCCCCGGCCGGTGGGTAATCTGGCGAAACTTCACGCAAAGTGGTCGCCCTTCGCGAACGAGTACGACGTCCTCTCGTGGCGCGGACCAACGCCAGAGAGCCTGGTGGACGCACGAGCACACCTCAGTGCCGTCATGCCCGTCGAGGTCCCCGACGCGGGTTTTGGATTAGAAGAAGAGTCCTGGAACGCGCAGCGTGTTCGCCACCATGAAAAAGAGACGAACGAAATGGGACGCGATCTCTTGGTCGCGGTCGCGCGTCACCGCGAGAGTGGCGAACTCGCGGGCTTCAGTGAACTGTCGGTCTCGCGAGAACAACCCGACACCGCTTACCAGTGGGACACGTTGGTCCTAGGCGCTCATCGCGGGCACCGACTCGGCGGACTGATGAAAATCGCCACGATGCGTCTACTCGCTGAGGGTCAGTACGCAACGACGAAAATCTCAACGTTCAATTCGGAAATCAACGCGTCAATGATCGCGGTCAACGATGCTCTCGGCGCACGGGTGTCGGGCGGCATTGTTACCTGGCGCAAAGGTCTTGGGTAAGTAGAGACGAACGTCGCCCCCGATAGGAAAGGCGCCGGAACCACGTGGTTCCGGCGCCTTTCCTCAATAAATTAGTGGGGCCCGATTACGAGCATCCACTCGTCGCGCCGCACGTTGAGCAGACGTAACAAGAGCCCGCGCGTTGCATGGCATTGCCGCACTGGTAACACATGGGCGCGTCACGCTGTTCGGATCGACCAAGCAGCGATGGTGTCTCCACGCGCTCGACGGGCTTGTCCGTGATCTCAAGTAGTCCAGCTTGAATGGGCAGGTTGATCGTGGGTGTGGCCTGCTCCACGACTTCTGGCAACGTTGGCTGAATGCGCTCACTCGTTGACAGCACGCCTAGATCTTCACGCTCACTCGGGCTTAAGTAATCGAGCGCCAAGCGGCGGAAGATGTAGTCCACGAGCGAAGTCGCGATACGAAGATCAGCGTCATCGGTCATACCCGAGGGCTCGAACTTCATGTTCGCGTACTTGCGCACGAAAGTCGCGAGTGGCACGCCGTGCTGCAAGCCAAGACTCACCGAGATGGAGAAGGCGTCCATAATGCCCGCGAGCGTGGAGCCCTGCTTGGCGACCTTGATGAAGACTTCGCCCGGACGGCCGTCCTCGTACTCACCAACCGTGACGTAACCCTCACAGTCCGCAACGCGGAAGGAGAACGTCGACGAGAGACGGCGACGTGCGAGTCGTTCACGAACGGCACCAACGACGACGTCGGGGCTGGCGCTACGTGCGCTCTCAAGTGCCGACTCGAGCTTGGCGATCTGCGAGTAGAGATCAACGACCTCTGCGGCGTCAACACCTGCGTCGATGATCGGCTTCGTTTGACCTTCGCCATCTTTCTTCGCCGTCGAGAGTGGCTGACCGACCTTGCAGTTATCACGGTAGATCGCGACTGCCTTGATACCGAGTCGCCACGCGTCAAGGTGCAGGTTCTCGACGTCTTCAATGGTCGCGTCTTCGGGCATGTTGACTGTCTTAGAGATCGCGCCCGAGATGAAGGGCTGGACAGCACCCATCATGCGAACGTGGCCCGAGTAGTGAATGGTGTTATCACCCATAGAACAAGCGAAGACCGGCAGGTGCTCGGCCTTTAAAGCCGGTGCGCCCACGATGGTCTTGTGCTCGTCGATGTAGGCAATGATGACGTCGATCTCCGCTTGGGCGTAGCCGAGCTTGTCCAACGCGCGCGGCACCGTCTGGTTGACGATGGACATATTCCCGCCACCCACGAGCTTCTTGAACTTCACGAGTCCAAGGTCTGGCTCGATGCCCGTGGTGTCACAGTCCATCAAGAGTCCAATCGTGCCCGTAGGCGCGAGCACCGTGGCCTGCGCGTTACGGGTGCCATGGCGACCACCTAGGTCCACAGCCTCTTCCCACGCGCGCTGTGCGGCTTGGAGAATGTCGGCTGGAGCCTTGGTGTCATCGATCTGGTACGAGGCGTCACGGTGCATGCGCAGCACGTTGATCATCGGCTCAGCGTTCTCGGCGTAGCCCTCGTGGGGGCCCATACGGCCCGCGGTACGAGCGCTGGTCACGTAGGCGTGACCCGTCATGAGTGCCGTAATGGCCGCAGCCCACGCGCGACCTTCGTCGGAGTCGTACGCGAGTCCCGAGGCCATGAGGAGCGCTCCGAGGTTGGCGTAGCCAAGTCCTAATTGACGGAACTTACGTGAGTTCTCGCCAATCTTCTCCGTTGGGTAGTCAGCAGCGCCAACGATGATCTCTTGAGCGCTAAAGAGGACCTCAACGGCACTCTTGAACGCGTCAACGTCAAAACGTCCGTCCGTGCGCAGAAACTTCAAAAGGTTGATGCTCGCCAAGTTGCACGCCGAGTTATCGATGTGCATGTACTCAGAGCACGGGTTCGATCCGTTGATGCGGTCGGTGTTGGACGACGTGTGCCACTTATTAATCGTGGTGTCGAACTGCAGACCGGGGTCCGCGCACTCCCAGGCCGCGCGCGCGATCTGGCGCCAGAGGTCGCGAGCCTTCATCGAGCGCACCGTTGAGTTGCCATGACGTGCGGTGAGGTTCCAGTCGCTGTCAGTGAGGACCGCTTCCATGAACTCATCGGAGACGCGAACGGAGTTGTTGGCGTTCTGGTACTGAATCGAGTTGATGTCCTTGCCGTCAAGGTCCATGTCAAAGCCCGCGTCGCGTAGCGCGCGCGCCTTCTTCTCTTCGTGGGCCTTGCACCAGACGAACTCTTCAATGTCGGGGTGGTTGGCGTCGAGGATGACCATCTTCGCGGCGCGACGAGTCTTGCCACCGGACTTGATGGTGCCCGCGGACGCGTCGGCGCCTCGCATGAATGAGACGGGTCCACTCGCGGTACCGCCGCCTTCGAGCGCCTCGGCGCTCGAGCGAATCTTCGAGAGGTTCACGCCCGCGCCCGATCCACCCTTGAAGATGATCCCTTCTTCGGTGTACCAGTTAAGAATCGATCGCATCGAGTCTTCGACGGCGAGGATGAAGCAGGCACTGCCCTGCTGAGGAACGCCCTTCACGCCGATGTTGAACCAGACTGGTGAGTTGAAGGCGGCCTTCTGTGTGATCAGCAAGTGCTTAAGTTCGGCGCGAAAGGTCTCCGCCTCTTCTTCGTCAACGAAGTAGTCGCGCTCGATACCCCAAGTGGCGATCGTGTCAACGATGCGGTCAACGACCTGCTTCAAGGACGTCTCACGCTCGGGGGTACCGAGGGTGCCACGGAAGTACTTCTGGGCGAGAATGTTCGTCGCGTTGAACGACCACGTGGCCGGCACTTCAACGTCGAGCTGCTCAAAGGCCACCGAGCCATCGCGGAAGTTTGAGATGCGCGCGTCGCGACGATCCCAGACCACTTCGTCGTAAGGATGACGATCCTCAGTTGTAAAAAACCGACGAAGTCCAATTCCGAGTCGCTGCGGTGCGATGGCCATTTTTCTCTCTTTTCTTCCCTATTATCCGACACTGAGTACGCGCATCCGTCGACGGAGTCAAGAAGTAAAGGTTTTTGCCCCTTCGTCCCCTCAGCCACAACATGTAGTGGTTAGACCACATTTCATCCCTAGATGCTGTGTTATTACATCACTGTAATTAGCTCTTGTCAACTACATTTTCGAAGATTTTTGCAGAAATCTTCTTCCTCCAGCCTAGGGCCCAATTATCGACTGTCTTCGCTAAGTAGCCTGACCCGGATGCAACTGGTCTTGGCCCTCGACGCGGGCACCACGGGGGTCCGTACGGTGGCCTTTGACGACCGTCTCAAGGTCGTTGACGAGGCGTACCGCGAATTAACCCAGTATTTCCCCTCCCCCGGTGAGGTCGAGCACGACCCAACTGAGATCGCTGATCTGGCGATTTGGACCCTTCGAGAGGTCGCCACTCGGGCCCGAGACGTGGGACACGAGATCCTGGCGCTCGGGATTACGAACCAACGAGAGACAACGGTCGGCTTTGACCGAATCCGCGGCGATACGTTTCATCGCGCCATTGTCTGGCAAGACCGGCGCACTGCCGACTTCTGTCAACAACTTGAATCCGAAGGTCATGGCCCGTCCGTTCGCGCAACGACTGGTCTCGTCCTCGACTCGTACTTTTCCGCGACCAAAATGAACTGGATGCTCGAGCACGGCCTTGGCGACAAGGCACTCGCTCCAAGCTTCGCCACGATTGACTCGTGGCTCCTTTGGCTGCTGACCGGAGGCGTCAACGGCGGCACCTTTGCGACGGAGCCGTCGAACGCGTCTAGGACGTTGCTGATGGACCTGGCGACGTTGACGTGGTCACCCGACATGATGGACCTCTTCGGCGTCAACGAGGCGATGCTCGCCACACTTCATCCTTCGGCGAACAACTTCGGCTCGGTGAGCGCGGACGTGGTTCAAGAACTTGCAGGCGTTCCCATCACCGGCGTCCTCGGCGATCAGCAGTCGGCTCTGTTTGGACAGGCTTGCTTCACTCGCGGTCTCGTGAAGGCAACGTACGGCACCGGAGCCTTCATCCTCGCCAACGCCGGCGCGACGGTACCGAGCGTGGTCGAAGGCTTGCTGACGTCACTCGCGTGGGACCTCGGCGAGCACGGCTCCACGACCTACGCCCTCGAAGGTTCGGCGTTCGTGGCCGGCGCGGCGGTGCAGTGGCTTCGTGAACTCGGCTTCATCGGAACGTCGAGTGAACTCGAAGCACTCGCGCTCTCGGTGAGTGACTCATCGGGCGTCCAGTTTGTTCCAGCCTTCACGGGTCTTGGCTCGCCGTTCTGGCGTCCCGACGCGCGTGGCGCCATTACCGGACTCAGTCGAGGTGTCGGCAAAGGAGAGATCGCGCGCGCGCTCGTCGAGGCGCTCGCCTACCAAGTGCGTGCCATGACCGACGTCTTTCGCGACGGTGGCGTCGAGCTCAAGGAACTTCGCTGCGACGGAGGGGCTGCGGCGATGGACTTACTTCTTCAACTTCAAGCCACGAACTCACGTGTTGAGGTAGTGCGTTGCTCGTCTTTGGAAGCCACGGCGCGCGGGGCGGCGAGTATCGCTGGACTGGAGATTGGACTGTGGGCCTCGCTCGACGAGCTCGAAGAGCTGTGGCACGCGCAGAAACGATTCAGTCCCGCAGATCCACTTTTCGTTGACCTGGGGTACGCCAGTTGGCGTAACGCGCTCGATCGCTCGTAAAGACTAGGTTTCGTCGTAGCGAATCGGGGACCGATGAATAACTATCAATCGCGCGTTCTTCGCAAAGGACTCTCCTTTGGCGAAGCGCCACGCTGGCACGAAGGCCGGCTCTGGTACTCGGACTTCTATCGTCACGGAGTCTTCTCCATTGATGAGCGAGGTACTGAAGAGCGTCTCGAGCACACCGTGCTGGGGCAACCTTCGGGTCTTGGATGGCTGCCCAACGGCGACATGCTCTGTGTCTCGATGACCGATCATCAGGTGCTGCGCCTCCATAAGGGCACGTCCACACTATTTGCTGACATCTCGAAGTACTGCGGCTTTTGGGCCAACGACATGGTCACCTCAACAAGTGGCGTGAGTTACGTGGGCAACTTTGGCTTCGATCTTGACGTACTACTGCGCGACGAAGGCGTCGAGGGTCTTATGGCGACACCACCGCCGACGACCAACGTCGTCGTGTTGAACAGCGATGGCGCCGTTATCCAAGTAGTACCCAAAATGGCCTTCCCTAATGGCTCGGTCATCACTCCTGACGGAAAGACGCTGATCGTCGGCGAGACAATGACGTTCTGCCTTAACGCCTTTGACATCAACCACAACGGCACGCTCGCGAATCGTCGCGTCTGGGCCCAACTGGATTTCGTCGCGACCGACGGGATGTGCCTTGACGCCGACGGACAGATCTGGCTCGCCAACGCGCTCACCAATCAGGTGCTGCGGGTCAAAGAAGGCGGCGAGATCACCGCGGTCGTTGAAACAACCATGACGGCCTTTGCCTGCATGCTGGGTGGTTCGGATCAAAAGACCCTCTACGTCATGACCGCACCCTCGAGTGATCGCTTCAAGGTCGCCGACTCAACTGACGGCGCCATTGAAGTCGCGAGTGTTCCCGTAAAAGGCGCAGGTCGGCCCTAAACGCTACCCGAGTTTGGTTAAGGCGCGTTTCAAGTTTCGAATCGCTTGATGCGTGCGTAGTTCGTTTTCAATCAACGCAAAACGCACGTGACCATCGCCACCATCGCCAAAGCCCACGCCCGGACTCGTCGCGACGTCGGCCTCTTCGATCAAGAACTTCGAGAACTCGAGTGAACTCATCTCACGATACGGCTCAGGAATCGGCGCCCAGATAAACATTGAACCTCGCGGAGTAACGACGTCCCAGCCCACGCGATTGAGTCGTGCGACCAACGTGTCACGTCGCGACTGGTAGATCATGCGAAGTTGCTCGGGGTACTCAGTGGCTTCGTTCATCGCGACGATGGCCGCGATCTGCACCGGTTGAAACGTGCCGTAGTCGAGGTAACTCTTTAGTTTCGTCAGCGCCGCCACGATCTCGGCGTTACCAACGAGAAAGCCAACGCGCCACCCGGCCATCGAAAACGACTTGGTCAGTGTGTAGAGCTCGACGCAGCACTCTTTCGCGCGCGGCACTTGGAGGATTGACGGCGGACGGTAACCGTCGAAACCGAGATCGGCGTAGGCAAAGTCGTGACAGACAATGACGTCGTGTTCGAGCGCGAAGGCGACGAGCCGCTCCATAAAGGCGAGGTCCACACAAGCACTGGTGGGATTATGGGGAAACGAGACGACGATGACCCGGGGTTTCACCTCGGCACTCTTCCACGCGTTCAGCAAACCCTCGAAGAAGTCGTCGCCGGGATCGTTCGTACTCGCGCCCGGGTCAACCATGGGTACCGTGATGACGTTCGCGCCAGCAAAACCTGGACCGGCTAAGTGAATCGGATAACTCGGACTGGGCACGATGGCCGAGTCACCGGGACCGAGCAGCACCCACATCAGGTGCGTCAGTCCCTCTTTGGCGCCGATGGTCGTGACGACTTCGGTGTCGGGATCGAGGTCCACGTCAAAGAGCATCTTGTAGCGATTAGCAATTGCGAGACGCAGATTAGGAATACCGCGACTCGCGCTGTAGCGGTGGTTCTTAGGGTTATTCGCCGCTTCGGCGAGCTTTTGGACCGCAATGTCGGGACTCGGCAGGTCCGGATTGCCAAAGCCAAAGTCAATAACGTCGCGGCCGTGCGCGCGTGCTTCAGCCTTCAGACCGTTGATCGTGGCAAAAACGTACGGGGGCAGACCCGTGATGCGTCGGAACTCCATTGATAAACCGTAGTGAGTCAGCGAGCCTGACGCCACTCACCGAGCACATCAATTTGAAATGGCGGGGCTGCGACGACCCACGACACCCCGGCCGCACGCAAATCATCGAGCAACGCCACGGGATCGTCGCCCAACGTACCGGCCCACGTCACGGCACTGCTGGAGGCCGCGTCGCGCGCGACCTCAGCGCTTACACCCCAGAGATTGAGGGTCACGCCGAGTTCTCTCGCGAGTTCATTCGTCTTGTC
>DATCBX010000060.1:0-3310 GCA_036511635.1 Acidimicrobiales bacterium
CATCCAGTCAAAGAGTTCGTAAATGCGCTTAATGGTGAACGGCCCCTTGTTCGCTCGATACGCTCCCACCTGCAAATTCTCCTCAAGTGTCATGGACGAGAAAAGTCTGCGACCCTCAGGTACGAGCGAGATACCCAGCGCGACGCGACGATTCGGTGTCAACTTCGCAATGTCGTTGCCCTTGAAGAGTACCGAGCCGGTCGATACCTTATGAAGTCCCGCAATCGTGCGCAGCAACGTCGACTTGCCGGCGCCATTCGCTCCAATCATGGCCAAAATCTCACCCTCACGAAGGCTGAAACTCACGTCGTCTATCGCGCGCAACTGTCCGTGGTAGACACTCAGATCCTTGACTTCTAAGAGCGCGTCAGTCATGAGGCACCGCGATGCCGACGGCTTTTCCGCCCAAGTAGACCGCGCGCACGGCGTCTGAAGCGAGTACTTCTTTTGGTTCTCCGTCGGCGACGATAACACCGCTCGCCAAACACAACAACCTGTCTACGGTATTCACGAGCGCGCGAACGACGTGTTCAATCCACACCACGGCAATGCCTTCGGCCCGTAGACCTCGAATGATCAGCGTCAATTCGTTTACCTCGAGATCGGTGAGACCACCAGCGATTTCATCAAGGAGTAGTACTCGAGGCGACGTGGCGAGCGCTCGGGCCAACTCCAGTCGTTTACGGTGCAGCAACGTCAGTGATCCCGCTTGTCGGTTCGCCATCTCGCTCAAACCCGTTCGCTCTAACGCGTCGTACGCTAGTGCGTAACTTTTTTGGCGGCGAGCTCGAGCGCCTTGCTGGGCTCCAACGAGGGCGTTCTCGAAAACCGTCATGTGTTCAAAAGGTCGAGGAATTTGGTAGGTCCGTCCAATCCCCGCGCGTGCGCGTTTGGCCGCGCTCAGGTGCGCAACGCTGTGGCCGTCAAAGTAGATCGTCCCAGAGTCCGGTGCGATATCGCCCGAGATCATCGCGAAAAGCGACGTCTTTCCCGCGCCGTTCGGACCTACGATGCCCACAGCATCGCCCTGCTCCAACTGGAAAGATATCCCCTTACCAACTACTACTTGGCCAAATTTTTTAGAGACATCCTCCAGTTGAAGCAGCGACACTTAGTAACCAGTTAGGCGTTTGTTGGCTCGAGAGTGCCGTTGGTCGGTACGTGCTTGTTCAATGAGTTGTCAACAACCCACTGCGACCACGCGTACTTCTTGTGACCAACCAAGTCTTTCGAGCCCGGCTTCCACTGCACACCCACTGGCTGAATCATCGCGATGCCCTTTGCGGGGCTCGCCACCATCGGATTCGTGCTCTTGGAGTTCATGTTGATTGGTCCGCACATGCCGTCATAGTTCACACTCTGGAGCGCCCTCGCGAGAGCCAGTCGGTTATGTGGATTTGTCACTTTCTTTAGTCCTTGAATAGCGACCTCGAAGAGTGAGTACGTCGAACCCATGGACTGGACCCACTGACCGTTTTTGCCGTTGTTCTCGCTCTGGTACTTAGTGCAGAACGCGTTCGCGGTCATACCGTTCAGCGACGACCTGTACGGCGAGTATGGCGTGAACCACGCGTCCGTAGCAATGTTGTTCGACAGATCCTTCAGGGCGTACGCGTCAGTCGGGAACAGCATGACCTTGGCGACCGTGGCAAGTTTCGGGTTGTAGTTCTGTTGCGACGCCTGGGTCCAGAACGTCTGAAAGTCCGGAGGCAGAGGACAGTTGATAAAGAGGTCGCACGCCGCTCCCCCTTTACCGCCCGTCTTAAACGTCTGGATCATCGACGTGTAGTCAGAGCTGAGGTCGGTGTAGGCACCACCGTCAACAAAGTTATAGCCGCCGGTTGGATAGATCGCCCCCACCGTTGGAGCGAAGGCTGCGCGGAACGCGTTGCCATCGGAGTCGTTCGGGAACATCTCGGCGACGTTGGTGTTGCACTTCGTCTGAGCTTGGACGCGCTTCCACATCGGGACGAAACAGCCCGCGAACTGAGGTACGCCAAAGAAGAACATTGAATTGTAGGTCGGGCCAGTGCCCGCGGCGCCACCTTGGGGCGAGATTGACGCTCCCGCGAAGCCACCCCAGTACGCTTCCCACGGCACCACGGTCGACACGCAGGGAATCTTGTACTGCTCGCATGTCGTAGCCACAGGAATCGTGGTCTCAGGAGCCGAACTCACCACAATCAAGTCCACGCCAGAGTTAATGAGCTCTTGGGTGACTTGAACGGCGATGTTACCGAGGGACTGCGTGTCTTTCTCAGTAATTTCGATCTTGTACTTGGTCTTGCCAATGGTGATTCCTTTGGCGAAGTAGCTCGACGCACGAATCTCCTTCAACACAAAGTTGTCAGGACCGGCGAAGTCCGCCAACGCACCAGTGCGCGGCGAGACGAATCCGATCTTGATGGTCGAAGACTTCGATGCGGCGTGAGCGGCCGAGACGTCCGCGAGCGAAACCAGCGCTCCCGACGCGACGATGGCTCCCGCAGCTTTTAGTCCGAGACGACGGCCGAACTCAAAACCACCCCAACCGGGAATGCCGTCTGAGTTCGCAGGCTTCATTTCATCTATCATTTATTTCCCCCCAAATAAAAGTTGTGTAGTTCTTAACACACTATTTCGTACATAACCCGACACTCCTCGAAACTACTAGAAACTGCCGACTCTAAGGACGTCGCTTCAAGCCAGTAGCTCCGCCTCGGTCATTGAGGCGAGCACTCGGCGAGCCGCGAGACCGCCTCGGTCTATCTTGACGCTAACTTCGCTTATTTCACGACGTTCTTCAATTCGCGACTGCAGAATGTTGAGCGCGTCAACATCCTCCTGCACAACAGTTGTCTGCATCTTGTCAAGGAACACATCAATGTCACTCTCACCCACACTGAAATCTCTCGCTAAAGCCCAGAAGTCATAGACCTTGCCCTCGCTCGAAGGCGTGAGACCGTAGATAATTTTCATATGAAAGGCGTGATCGTCGGTGCCGTCAGGAAGTGGCGGCTGGCCCACCGGCGCGATGCGAGCATGTAACAAGTAGTAGCCCGGGGGCGTGTATTCAATGTCCTGCCAGCGATCAACTTTGCCTTCAAGGCCAGTCGTACGCGAATAGAACGGCGGGCAGTCAACGGCGTTCATGTGGCGAAAAACCCTTACAACGTTGGCCTCGTCATCGACTTCGACCTCCAAGGGCGTCGTCGCTACTTCGGGCGTTCCGATGGAGCCATTGTGCAAAAACGTCTCGTGCGAGAGATCGAGCAGGTTGTCGACGAGCAGGTCGAACGAGGCGTTAATCTTCGCCACGCCCGAGACCGTC
>DATCBX010000061.1:0-2252 GCA_036511635.1 Acidimicrobiales bacterium
GCGCTGAACGACGCGACGCCCGACGAGGTCTACTATCAATCACGCATCAACCAACGGGCTGCCTGAGTTCGGTGACAACAAAACCAAATGCTCAACTCTTAAGAAGACGGTCAGGCTGTCCAAGGGCTGGGGTCCACTTCAAGGTTGACCCCAGACTCTTTTGGGATAATTACGGAATTGGCCTTGCCTCGTGCCACGTGGTCGCCTTCGTGCGCGAAAAGGAGTTTTGGCTGTCGATCACCGGCCTCGAGAATCGCGATGCTGCTGCCATAATTCCACAACGGAAAACTGACGATCCAAAGTCCGCCAACGGAGTTGACCCAGATGGGTTTATCGCTTTGAGGAATGACGAATGGTCGACTGCTTTCTGAAAGAATTCGAGTGGATTGAGTAGCGCTCTCCGCTTGTTGACGCGTTAGAGCAAGCAAATCCTTGTTCTGATCCATTTCTCGCTCGTTGATTAGAACCGCATCTCTCGTTTTGAGACCCAGCCATACAGTCGCGGCGGCCAGCGAAATGGTGCCACCGGCAGTGAACGCATTGGCAACATGTGGGCTCGCTGTGAACACAAGAATGACTATGAAACTCGCGAAGACAACGACGAAGATAGCAATTGCGAGTTGTACCTTCCCTGACATCTTCGATATTCGTGTCAATCCATTGTCTGTCATCGATGCCGGTTCTCTTCGATTCGAATCTCGGGCATACCACGGGCATACCACGGGCATATATGGGCATGTAACACAGGGCAATCGCGGTCACTCGCGGTCACTCGCAGTCACTCGCAGTCACCAATGGACACTTTCAAAACGTTGCGATCAAAGGGTTTAAGACCAAAATCGCAGTTGGAGCGGGCGACGAGAATCGAACTCGCGTTCTCAGCTTGGGAAGCTGAGGCAAGTTAGTGACTTGCGATATCGACAAATCTAATTGTTGCAGATAATCCAAAATTGTGCTCCTGAAACTGAGCGTCGGCGGGACCGTTGCGGTGCATGTCGGACAAAGAGAGTGTCGAGTGATCGAGGTCGCGTCGGTTGAACTGTGGCATCTCAACGATGGCGCCACGACAATTAAAATTGGCAGCCATACTTTGATGGAGTTGCGACCGACCAAGTGCGCTAATCGATGTTTGCTGTTAGTCGCAATCTGGTCGGGCAAAGTGCGGACGTCATATCCGGCGGGGTCGACGCGCCACCGGAGAAGTTGCGACTTAGGCGCCCGTGCTAGCACCAACGCCTTCTATCCAATTTCACCTCCTCTATTGCCGGACCCTTGCGACGCTCGCTCCACGGTGCGATTCCGTGAGCGCTTTCCGGAATGGCCAGCGACGTGAAGAACATTGCGATTCTGTTAGTTGCTTCGTCTCTCGGTATTGCCATGGCACTATTCGGACTCGTCATTCTGACGAGCAGCGTTGGCGGTACGACACAGGTCGAAGCTTGCGTGCTCGCAAACCACCGCGCTCAATCCATGACCAATTCGACGATTACGACCACCACTACTGCGCCGACTTCGAATTCGAATTGCGGGGCGGCGGCTTTGGCGACGTTGCCCAGTTCGCCCGTGGTCGACAACGGACTGCCAACCGGCTACGCCATTCCCAACGATGCCACGGCCGCTGAAACGGTCGCGATCACCTACGCCCTCGCGCAACTCGGTAAACCCTACCTCTGGGGCGGCGTTGGTCCCAACGCCTTCGACTGCTCAGGACTCACCATGATGGCCTGGACTCAGGCCGGCGTGACGTTGTTGCACTACACCGGCGACCAAATCAATGAGGGCACACCCGTTTCCTCGTACGCCGACATTTCTCCGGGCGATTTGGTGCTTGTACCGGGCAGTGACGGGACCGTTGCGAACCCCGGCCACGTCGGGCTCTACCTCGGTGACGGTCTCGTCGAGTCGGCGGTTGACGTGCAGTTCGGGGTCATAGTCCAGCCGTATTCCTACTTCGTCAGTGGCGGCCTTTCGGGGATTCGTCACGTGGGCTAGTCGCAGTTCGCAAGTCGCGGGGGCAGCGGTATGTCAACCAATCAAGGAGAAGTAATGACTCATCTCAGTTCAGTCCAGCTCGTGGCGAGCGGCGTTAACGTCACGCCGAACACCACGGCGATACCAGGCCTAAGTACGTTGTCCACGCTCGTGGGATCACTGATGGCCTTCGGGCTGGTGCTCTCGCTGGCCGGGTTCGTCGGCTGCGCGATCGTAATGGCGATCGGACATCACAGCGCTAATCCGCAGTGGTCGACGAG
>DATCBX010000062.1:0-3108 GCA_036511635.1 Acidimicrobiales bacterium
CGCTACGGCTACGTCTACGAGATCAACTACCTGCGCTGTATTCACTGCGACCTCTGTGTCGAGGCCTGTCCGACGCAAGCAATCACTGAATCAAAGATGTTTGAGTTCTCCTTCACGAACCGCGCGGACGCGATCTATACCAAGGCCGAGCTAGTGGTCGACGATCAAGGATTCCCCAAGCATCTTCCCTGGGAAGACTGGCGTGAGGGCGAAGCCGAGATGACCGGTGGTTGGATGCGCGCGACGTCGCCTTCGGGTGACGCCGCCTACGAAGGCGTTGTGCAGTGGACCGGAGACCTTGGCGCGGGCGTGCGAGCACCCGAAGCCGGTCAAAGTGAACATCGCGACGACGACGCGACGGGTTCTAAGCAACTTCGCCGCGCGTTCTTTAAGCACCTGCAACCAGAAGACGTCAACGCCGACCAGGCCGGTCTCCAAGGGAAGCTCAACGAGGCTCGCTCGAAGATGCCCAAGCGCTTTCGAAAGAACGACAAGTGATCGCCGTCACCTACGGGGTCGCCAGCGTGTTGGTCTTCGTGACCTCGGCGCTGCTCATTCTCGTGGGAGCGCTCGGCGTCATCACGGTGAAGAACCCGGTGCACGCCGCTCTCTGTTTGATCATGACGCTTTTTGGTGTCGCCGTGGCCTTCGTCGCTCAGTCAGCAGACTTCTTAGCGGCCGTGCAGATCATTGTCTACGCGGGCGCTGTTGTCGTGCTCTTCCTCTTCGTGATCATGTTTCTTGGCGTCGATCGCAATATGAACGTCAGTGCGGAACCGTTGATGGGTCAACGCGGTTTCGCCGCCGCTGGCGTCGCCATTACCGTCGCCGGGCTTATTGCCTTGATGGCAACGTCACACTGGGTGACCGGCGCGACCTCGGTCACGGGGCCGCTCACTACGGGTCAAGCCAACGTCAAACAACTCGGCACCGCCGTCTTTACGACCTATCTCTTTGCTTTCGAAGCCACGGCGGCCCTGCTCATCATTGCCGTCGTCGGTGCCGTGCTCCTCGCGAGGCGCGAACGCCCCACCACGAAAGAGGAGGTGACGACGTGAACGTTCCCGCCGCCTGGTATCTGATTCTCGCCGCCGTGCTCTTTGGCATTGGCGCGTTCGGTCTGCTCACGAAGCGAAGCGCGCTCATCATGTTCATGTGCGTGGAGCTGATGTTGAACGCCGTGAACCTGACCTTCGTGACGTTCTCACGCACGCTCGGCGACATTGGCGGCCAGGCGTCGGTCTTTTTCGTTATGGTCGTCGCCGCGGCTGAAGTTACGGTTGGCCTCGGCATCGTGGTCGCGGTCTTTCGCCGCCGCTCCTCCACTTCGGTCGATGAACTCTCGGAGCTAAAAGGCTGATATGGCACACGTAGCAACACTTATCGTCCTCTTGCCCCTCGTGGGTTATCTCTTCGTTCTCGTGAACGGCGCGAATCTCAAAGAGCGCGCCGTTGGCATTGCGGCGACCTCGGCGGTGGCACTCAGTTTCATCCTCAGCGTTGTCGCGTTCTTCTTAGTGTTGACTCAGTCGCATCGCGAAAACACGATTCACCTTTTTAACTGGATTGAAGTCGGCACACTGCACGTGCCGGCCGCTCTCCTCGTTGATCCCCTTTCGATCACCATGTGCCTCTTCGTCACGGGCATCTCGGCACTGATTCACTTGTACTCCATTGGTTACATGAAGGGCGAGCGAGACTTTCGCAAATTCTTCTTGTACCTCAACCTCTTCGTCTTTTCGATGTTGGTCTTGGTGCTCGCCAACAACCTGGTCTTGACGTTCGTTGGCTGGGAGGGCGTGGGGGTCTGTTCCTACTGGCTCGTGGGTTACTACTTCGATAAGGACGCTGCCGCCTCGGCCGGCAAAAAGGCCTTTCTCTACAACCGCATTGGTGACATTGGACTTCTCATCGCGATGTTCCTCATCTTTGGCCACACCCACACGCTGACCTACCTCGCCGTCTTTAACGTGGCGGGCACGTTGTCACCAACCGTCGCGACGCTCATTGTCTTAGCGCTGCTCCTGGCGGCTACGGGCAAGAGCGCGCAGATTCCCCTCTTTAACTGGCTACCTGACGCCATGGAAGGTCCGACACCGGTGTCGGCGTTAATTCACGCCGCGACCATGGTGACGGCCGGTGTCTACCTGCTCGTTCGCATGTCACCGGTGCTGTCGATGTCGCCTGACGGGCGAGCGACGATTGCCATTATCGGCGGCGCCACGGCCTTCGTCGCGGCCACAATTGCTACGTCGCAGAAAGACATCAAAAAGGTCCTCGCCTTTTCGACCGTCTCCCAGATTGGCTACATGGTGATGGCCGTGGGCGTCGGGGCGTACGCCGCCGCGATCTTCTTGATGGTCGCGCACGCGTTTTTTAAGGCGTTGTTGTTCCTTGGTTCAGGTTCGGTCATTCACTCACTTAACGGTGAACAGGACCTGCGAAAAATGGGTGGGTTGGCGAAGTATCTGCCGCTCACCTTCCCAACATTCCTTATTGGCTGGCTCGCCATCTCGGGCATTCCACCCTTCTCGGGCTTCTTCGCTAAGGGCGACGTCCTGACCAAAGTCTTTGAGCACAACAAGGCCCTTTGGGTCCTTGGCGTGCTCACCGCGGTGCTCACCGCGTACTACATGAGTCGACTTTTCGTGCTGACGTTCCTCGGCAACGAGCGCTTCCGCGAAGCCACGCACGATCACGATCCGCACGAGTCGCCGTGGGTGATGACGTTGCCCCTCGTAGTGCTCGCCGTCTTATCGGTGCTTGGGGGAGTGTTGAATCTTCCCTGGGCCCACTCGAGTTCTCTTGCGGGCTTCTTGTCACCAACCTTTGGCTTCGTGCCGGCGGTCGCGACGTCGTCCACTTTTGCGCAGTGGGGACTGGCGCTCGTCGACGTCGTGGCGGCCATCATTGGGCTCATCGCCGCCTACACAATTTGGCGCGGCGTCTCTGAAAACCCACGCTTCGAATCGTCGTTCTTCGAACACGTCTGGCACTGGGATGACTTCTATGACGCCACCCTTGGTCGTCCTCTCACCCACGCCGCTCAGTTCAGTGACGACGTGATCGAGCCGCGTGTCATCGACGGCGCCGTGAGCGGCGTCGCGG
>DATCBX010000063.1:0-2814 GCA_036511635.1 Acidimicrobiales bacterium
GTCCGCGATGGTTGTGGTCGTTCGCCAAGACGGGACATTTGCCAAATCTCACGACACCCAACATGGCCGCGCCCGGTGAAAGGCCCCCGACGTTCTTTGGCGCGTACTACGAATGGATGCAGAGCACGTTGCCCAGTTGGCAGGACGTTGCGTGGTTGCGCCAGCAGTGGGAGGGACCATTCATGGTGAAGGGCGTATGTCGCGTGGACGACGCCAAACGCGTCGTTGACCTGGGCGCGAGTGCACTCTCGGTTTCTAATCACGGCGGCAACAATCTCGACGGTACGCCAGCGCCGCTGCGCTCACTGTCAGCGGTCGTCGACGCGGTGGGCGACCAGATCGAAGTGCTGCTCGACGGGGGCGTTCGACGTGGCAGTGACGTGGTGAAGGCGTTGGCTCTCGGCGCGAACGCCGTCATGATTGGACGGGCTTATCTCTGGGGATTGGCTGCGGCTGGCCAGGGTGGAGTTGAGAACGTGCTCGACATACTTAGAGGTGGCATCGACTCGACGTTGCTCGGTCTCGCGAAAGCCGATATCAAGGACCTCGACCGCACTGACGTCGTGGCGCCCGCGGACTTCTTTCGAAAGCTTGGGACGTGACGCGCGTCGCGGTCGTCACCGGCGCCGCGCGCGGCATCGGTGCGGCGACGGTGGACGCGTTGGTGAACGAGAACTACCGAGTCGTCGCCGTCGATCGTTGCCGTGACATTGCCGACATTCCTTACGCTCTGGCGACGCGGGCCGACCTTGACGCCGTCGTGGCTCGTCACGGTGACAAAGTCCTCGGTCTGGTCGGTGACGTACGAAGCTCGACGGACATGCAACTCGCGGTCGAGACCGCAACGCGCCACTTTGGACGACTTGACGCCGTCGTGGCGTGCGCAGGCGTCCTTGGCGCGGGCGGGCCTTTGTGGGAGATCAGTGACGCGACGTGGGACGCCGTCTGGTCGGTCAACGTGCTGGGCACTCGACGACTTATTGACGCCGCGGCACCGATATTGATCGCCAACGGCAAAGAGGCGAATGGACGTGTCGTCGCGGTCGCGTCGGCTGCGGGAAGAACGGGTTTGTACCACCTCGCGCCCTACAGCGCAGCGAAGCACGCGGTCGTAGGACTGATTCGAGGCGTCGCGATGGACCTCGCGCCGTACGGCGTGACGGCGAACGCGGTGAGTCCGGGTTCGACGCGTACCGCGATTCTCGATGCCTCGGCCAAGATCTACGACTTAGCGAGCGTCGAAGACTTCGCTGAACAACAACCTATTGGTCGACTCCTCGAGCCTTCGGAGATCGCCGCAACAATCGCGTGGCTGTGTTCGTCGGCAGCGTCCGCAATTACTGGCGCCGATATTGCCGTTGACGGAGGAATGACCGTCTAGCAGTTGTAGACCTAGTCGCGAAGTGATTAAAGGTAGGCTCTTTCGTGGCTTAATGCCACTTTGAACACATCGTGAGGTCCTAATTGAGCGAAGTCGCAATGCCAGGTCGTGTTGTCATTCTTGGATGTGGATCCGTTGTTCAGTGTCTACTTCCTTTGCTACTTGATCACTTCAAATTCGAGCCAACAACCGTTACGGTGCTCGAAAGTCGTGACAATCGATCGCGAATTGCTTCTTCGCTCGAACGAGGTGTCCACTACTTACAGTGGGAAATCACGCCCGAGAACCTCGAATCCACTCTTGAGGGCTTGCTCGGTGATGGGGACCTGCTGATTGACCTCGCGTGGAACATCGGACTGAGTGAACTCCTTGAGTGGTGTCGTGGTCATAACGTTCGCTACCTCAACACCTCAGTTGAAGTGTGGTTTCCCTACCACGATCCGGCCAGCGCCTCACCGCAAGAACGAACGCTGTACACGCGACACATGGATCTGCGCCGCCAAATCGCGGGGTGGGGTTCGAACGATGGCCCCTCTGCAGTTGTTGAGCATGGTGCGAATCCCGGACTCGTGAGTCACTTGACGAAGCAGGCCATAAGCGAGATTGCCGAGGCGGTGTTGCGCGACGGACTGCTCAACGATCGTCACGACGCGATCAAGGAAGCTATTGCGTCGCAGCGTTTCAACGTACTTGCGCAGTTGTTAGACGTGAAGACCATCCACGTCGCCGAGCGCGACACCCAGATTACGGATCAACCCAAGCAAGTCGGTGAGTTCGTCAATACGTGGAGCGTGGACGGTTTCTACGAAGAAGGTGTCGCGCCAGCGGAGATGGGTTGGGGGACGCACGAGCGAGTTCTGCCAGAACTTGCCCGCACGCACGAAGGCGAAGGACCTAAAAATCAGATCTGCTTTGCGCAGATGGCGCATAAGACGTTGGTGCGATCGATTGTTCCTTCAGGTCCCATCGTGGGTATGGTGATTCGCCACGGCGAGGCCTTTACCATCTGCGATCATTTGACCGTGTGGGATGGCGACACGCCCGTCTATCGACCAACCGTGCACTACGCCTACTGCCCAACGGACCTAGCGTGGGCCAGCTTTGTTGAATTAGAGGGAAATAACTACGTCTACCCCGAAGTGCAGCGCATCATGAACGACGAAATTATTTCCGGCCGAGACGAACTCGGCGTACTCGTCATGGGCCACCCATACAAGTCTTGGTGGACTGGCATGCGCACGACGATTGAAGAGGCCCGCGAGGTTGCCCCTCACCAGAGTGCGACCACGATTCAAGTGGCCGCGTCAATTCTTGGTGCGATTCAGTGGTTACTCGTCTCACCCAACGAGGGTGTTCGAGTACCTGATGAACTGCCCTGGCGTGACGTGATTGACGTCGCGATGCCCTACGTGGGCACGTTGTGGTCTGGTCCA
>DATCBX010000064.1:0-6080 GCA_036511635.1 Acidimicrobiales bacterium
TCGGTCGATGACGGCAAGTCCACCCTTATTGGACGCCTGCTCGTCGACACGCGCCAACTCTTTGACGACCAACTCGACGCCGTCGCCGCGGCGTCGGAAAAACGCGGCATCGGCGACCTCGACTTAAGTTTCGTGACCGACGGACTTCGCGCCGAGCGCGAACAGGGCATCACGATTGACGTCGCGTATCGCTACGCCACGACCCCCACGCGCAAGTTCATCATCGCCGACTGTCCCGGCCACGTGCAGTACACGAGAAACATGGCCACGGGCGCCTCCACGGCCGATCTCGCGCTCGTGGTCCTAGACGTTACGTCGGGACTTAAGGAACAGACGCGTCGTCACCTCTGTATCGCCGCCTTGCTCGGCGTGCGATCGATCATCGTGGCCGTCAACAAGATGGACATGGTCGAGTGGTCAGAACTGCCCTTCCAGCGCGTCGTTGATCAGATCGCCACCGTGTCAAGCGAACTGGGATTCACCTCGACGCTCACGATTCCCGTGTCGGCGTTACTTGGCGACAACGTCGTCGAGAACTCTTTGAATACACCGTGGTACAACGGTCCTTCAGTACTCGAGGCGCTCGAGGCTTCCGAGGCCGGATCGTGGGAAACCGCTCAGGGAGCGCGTCTGCCTATCCAGTGGGTACTTCGTCAACCTGGTGGCGGACGTACGTACGCGGGCATGGTCAGCGGCGAAGCATTCAAAGTGGGCGACGTCGTGACACTGTTGCCCGCAAATATTGAAACCACCATCGCCGCTATCAACTTTGGGGGGGTGTCAAGACGTGACGCCTCGGTCGGACTTGCCGCTGACCTCGATCTGGCCGATGAGACCGACGCTGGACGAGGCGATCTCATCGCGACCGCTCCCCTGCCTACGGTCACGAGTGAGTTCGAAGCGACAATTTGTTGGTTTGGTGAGAGGCCTTTCAGCCCCGGTGGTCAACGACTTCGTCTGAAGCACACCACGAAGTCAACACCAGTTCGCGTGCAAACACTCAAGGGCGTCGTTGACATCGAGACACTGTCGATCAATGACGCGACGTCTCTCGCCACCAATGAGATTGGTCTCGCGACCTTGGTCACGGCGGAACCGCTCGTTGTTGACGACTACCGGGACGATCGCGTTACTGGCAGCTTTGTTCTCATCGATGAGGTCACCAACGCCACCGTTGCCGCGGGCATGGTGGGGCACGCTTCGTTCCTTTAACGGACGTTCTTTCTAGCTTTGTTTTGAGTGAGAGACTCAGTGCGTGCGTCGGCTCATTCTCACCATGTTTCTCGTGCTGGCTTCCTTTGGCGTGGGCGTTGCCGTCACGTGGCATCACTTTCACCGAACGGTCAGTACCGCACCAAATCTTCCGACGGTGCCTACAAAAACCTCCCCACCAACGGCACCCGTACTAAGAGAAAAGTTCACTCTTTTGGCTTGCAACGTGAACACGACAATTGGCATGGAGGGTTGTGCCGAACACCACATCGTTTTTCTCGACACGAAGATCAATCAACGCCGCGTCGAAATCTTCTCTCAACTCTACAACCAGACGGCTAAACGCAGCTTCGTGAGCGCGGAAGATTCGTGGCTCACCTACCGAGAGACCACGTGCGCCAGCAACTCAAACGTCTACGCGGGCGGTTCTTTAGCCCCCGTTGAATTCGCACGGTGTGAAGTTCGCCTAAACCAGCAACATCTGTCGAACTTGTCGGAGTTGCTCAAGAGCTACTGAATCGACGCTTTGATCCGTAAGGGACCCTCGAACGCGCGCGAGTGTTTCCAGGATTCGCCTTCATTAGTGGCCTTTGAGGTACTTGAAAGGTATTTTACAAAATTTGCGAACCTTTTCGCTGCATTGGGCGTCTATAGAAAGGTGCGGACATTCCTCTCGGCTCGACCATCGACAGCGACCAGTTGAGTGGAAGGCTCTAGCGTTGTGGACGATCTTCAGACGTGGTTAGTAGAGAGTTATGCCCAGTCGGTACGTACCGCGTTCCTCATCCTTGGCAATCGACTCGACGCCGAAGACGCCGTGCAAGAGGCGTTTCTTCGCGCATGGAAATTTAGGGCCTCACTCTCAAAGGAGTCCAGCTTCAAGCCTTGGTTGTATCGAGTCGTTGTCAATTCCTGCAACTCGAAGCTGCGTCAAGAGATCCCTCACCGAGATCACCGAAGCGACGAAGAGAACCTCGTCACAATCGCCGCGAGCGACAGATCGTCAGATCGTTTCGCTCTGTCACACGACATGATGGTCGCTCTTAAAGATTTGCCCGAGCATCTACGCGTTGTTGTCGTGCTTCGCTACTACGTCGATTTGAGCGAACGAGAGATCGCCACCGCCATTTCTCGACAACCGGGAACCGTCAAGTCTCGTCTGAACGAAGCTAGAAAACGCTTGTCCGATCACCCAGCTCTCCAGCAGCTGATCACCGAGACACCTACGACAAGGAAGGAAGTAACGCAATGAACATGATCGATGAAGACGTACTCACCAACGCACTCCACGACGTTGCCGACTCATTCGAGATCTCTAGCGAAGCGGCCAATCGCATTGTTTCTGAGGCCGCTACGGTCGCGGCGTCAACGCGATTGATTCATTTGCCAGCATTTGTTCATAACCAGAGTCGCCCTCGACTGACCCTCGCGGCCGCGGCACTCGTTCTAGTGGTCGGTGGCATTACGGTGCCGTTGTTTCGTGGCGAAGGAAGCCCGGCAGGTAACTTGTCGGCGACGAAGGCGCTCCACAAAGTACCTATAAGGGGCGAGCAATCCTTTTCTGGCGGGACTGCGTTTTCGCCTGCCCCCATCTCGGCGTCGGGCGTCGCGACCACTGGAACGTCCGTTTCCACAGCGTCACTTTCTGATTCTCAAAAAATAAAGTCGACGGGAACGATTGCGCTGACGGTAAAGGGCGCCAAAGTCAACTCAGCGTTTTCAAAACTCACAGCACTTGTCACGCGCGACAGAGGATTCGTCAACAGCATTAACGCGCACGTGGGCACGCGCGGCTCTGGGCACTTCTCTTACGGAACGATTGTCTTGCAAGTTCCTCAACGCAAGTTCGCTCTACTCGTCTCCCAAGCGCAACGCGTCGGCCAAGCAACGTCAGTCTCTTCGACTTCAACCGACGTGACGACCCAGTACGTCGATCTCACGGCACGCATCACCGCCTTCAAGGCGAGCCGCGAGCAGTACTTGGCAATTATGAAACAAGCGACCACGATTAGCGGCATTCTCGCCGTCCAGAACCAATTGGACAACCTTCAAAGCCAGATCGAACAGCTCCAAGGTCAACTCAATGTCTTCAATAACGAGACGACGTACGCGACGCTGAGCGTGACGGTAAGCGAAGCCGGCGTCTCCAACGTGGTGCACCATCGATCAGGGCTTAACAAGGCCTGGCACGAGAGTGTCGGTGGCTTCGTTTCGGGCTTTGAGTGGTTGATCAGGATCGCCGGACCCGCGCTCTTTGCGCTCCTCTTGCTTGGATTCCTCTCGGTCCTTGGCCGTCTCGCGTGGCGAGCGAATCGACGCCGGAGAATCTGAACAGCGAAATCCAAGTCCGGTAGGTAATACTGAGTTATGGAACACCCTCACTGGCCACTCTTTGACCTACGTATCCGTACCGCGCGTCTCGAGATTCGTTTGCCTAGCGACGAAGACCTCGAAGTTCTTGCGAACGTGGCGCTTAAAGGAGTCCACGATCCAGCAACGATGCCTTTCCTTCAACCCTGGACCGATCAGCCCTCGCCACTGCTCGAGCGAGGGCTGATGCAGTGGGCATGGCGCCACCGCGCGGAATGGACGCCAGCTAAGTGGACGTTCAACGCCGCAGTGGTCTTTGATGGCAACCTCGTCGGCGTGCAGGATATAAGCGCCGAAGACTTTGCGTCGTCACGTTCCGTCACGACCGGATCATGGCTCGGCCTTGAACACCAAGGGCAAGGAATCGGCAAAGAAATGCGCGCGGCGATGCTCCACTTTGCCTTCGTAGGCCTCGGAGCGGCGGAAGCGAACAGCGGCGGCTTCGCCGACAACACGGCGTCGATGAACGTTTCAAGATACTCGGGCTACGAAGAAATTGGTCGTGAAGCGGCACTGCGACGCGGCGTCCCTTCAGAGTTAATCAAGTTTCGCCTTGACAGAGAAAAGTGGGAAACGATGGACCACGTCGCGGTGGACATTGAAGGGCTCGACCATTGTCTCGGATACTTCGTGGCACCGTTAGACGCGCCATCGTCGTCAACGTAAGGTGGTACCCTTCGGCGTGCGTCGAGGTGTTTAAATCGACACGTGAGCGCTACTGCATTGAGTCGCCGAGAAAAAAAGGTGGCCACGTTGATGTCAGTGGCCGCGTTGTGGATGGCGGCGTTAATTGCGGCGGGCTTTTTTGTCAAGAGCTACGCGATCAGCGGAACGGCCTCTTCGACGTACGGCACGACCGTGACCAAGAATCTTCCGGGACTTTCGCTAATCCAAGAAAACGGACTTAAAGTCCTAATCCCCCTGAGCGTTCCCCTGGCAATGGTGCTCGTCGTCGCGACTCTCATGTGGCGGCGTAGGCGTGCCGGACTTGTTCTCGTTGGACCCACCGCGTGGGGTGCCGTCGTCATTTTGGGCATCGTCACGCTCCTCTCGCTCCTTAGCATCGGACCGTTCATATTGCCCGGCACAGTGCTGCTTCTCGTTGCATGTGTCGTGGCGACTCCTTCGAACACGCGGAGCTCCTCGAGAGAGGCATCGTAGGATTGAACTAGCCCGTGGATTCCGAAACTTCGCCCCCTACGCCCAGTTCAACAACCGAAGTCTCATTTCAGTCATTCGCCTTCGCGAGTACCACGACGATATTTATCCTCATGGGCGCCGTGACGTCTCTGTTTGGGCCGCTCCTCTTGAGCTTTACGCACCGATTTCACCTCTCACTGGCGAGCGCCGGCGTCGCCCTCAGCGTCTACTTTGTCGGCGCGACATTTGGTGTCGTGCCGGGTTGGTTGGGTCTCAAACGTCTCCCCGGGCGCCGAGTTCTCACACTCTCCTTAGCGATGATCGCCCTAGGCGCCGCGGGTGCGACGTTCTCACATTTGTGGAGCATCTTCTTAACAAGCATCTTCATCATCGGACTTGGTTTTGGCGCACTCGATATAGCCCTCAATACCCTGCTCGCGCGCACGGCTCTCAAGGGTCGCGCTCATCGACTCAGTATCGCCAACGGTGGCTACGGCGTCGGGGCAGTTATCTGTCCGCTCGCGATCATCGCGATTCAACCGAAGAATTTCCCGGTGCTGCTCGGCACCGTCGCTGTCCTCGCGTTGATTCTCACAACGCTCATTGGCGGCGTTCACGCCCCCGCGCTGCACGACGAACACCGCCGATACGAAACTCCCAACTTGAAATCGCAGCGTCGTCCGATTCTCATCACCTTTGCTACGGCGTACATCTTGTACGTCGCGGTTGAGACGAGCTCGTCTGGTTGGATGGCAACCCAACTCCACGGCGTTGGCTATTCCCAGTCAGCCGGCAGCTTGGTCACGGCGGGCTTTTGGACGGGTCTCGCGATCGGACGATTCCTCGGCGGTCCGCTCTACCACTGGCTCTCTGACAAGAAATTAATACTCGGTGGTCTCATTCTCGCAGTTGTCGTCAGCGCACTAGCCGTCGCCGATCCACTCGCGCCCTACGCCTATCCGGTACTCGGTCTCATCATCGCGTCAGTATTTCCCATGGGACTCATGTGGTACACACATCTCTGTCCTCACGACAGTGACGGGATCTCCCTGCTCATGCTCTTCATGATGATTGGTGGTGTCGCTGGTCCCGGAGTAGTAAGTCTCTTGGTCTCGAGCTTCGGCGTACACGTCGTACCGGTCACCTTGGCCGTATTTGCGGCGCTCGATCTCATCGTCTTTCTTAGCGCGCTTCGTTTTCGACCTCTGGACGTCTCTCAAACTTCGGTAAACGTCCAAACGGCGTAAACCAAGTTCAATCCCAAATGGCAACGCCCGTTTCCTTGTCAAAGAACTCGAGTCGCTCGGGGGACACAGTAAACGTGAAGCGATCTCCCGCACGAACCCGGTGGCGCGGCT
>DATCBX010000065.1:0-3100 GCA_036511635.1 Acidimicrobiales bacterium
TCTACGAAGATCTCGGAGCTCAATTCACTGAGCGCCTAGGTTGCGACGTCCAGCATAAAGGCGACGTCGTTAGACCGAAAGAGCCTTTCGAAAGGCGCTCTGATCCCAATAGCCGTTGGCGCGAAGGATCAACCCTTCGCTCGATACCTTCACGACGTCAATGCCATCAATCTTTGCCATCGCACCAGAGTTGGACACGGCGCGCATGTGCCAATGGGCGGCCAACGAACCGCCGCAGGCGTGCGTGAAGACGACCTCAATCTCTACGTGCAGTGCAACGGAACAGAGTCCCTCAGAGAAGTACTGCGCCACTTCGTCGCGGCCGTGGCGGACTCGAGATCCCACGGGGTCTTCCAATTCCCCGGACTCATCGAACGCGGCCGCGATCATCTGCGGATCGAGCGCACTGAGGCCCGCAAGATAGGAATCGAAAGCTTCCTTCGCGACTTCGTCGCTCGCGAGTCCTTCTTCCCCCATGGCCGACCCCCGTCCGTACGCCCAGACGGTCAAGAGTATCGCCGCCTATCCTTCGCTGCTGAGCTTCACGACGGCTCAAAGATGTTGCCGATCATGGCCGACGTCGCGCCAATCTGCGTTCTTTAGCGCCACGGCGCGCTGGTGAGCATGGCGGCGACGTCGTCGGCCGGTACGGCGGGAGAGAAGTAGAAGCCCTGTCCGAGTTCACAACCAAGAGCGATAAGGCGATCGAGCTGCGCTTTCGTCTCGATACCTTCGGCGATCATCGTCATATTCAGATTGTTTCCGAGCGTGACGATGGCTTCGAGCAGCGTGTCGTTTCGAATGCTCTCGCTCGGAGGACTCACGAAGGACTGATCGATCTTGATGATCCTTGGTCGAAGTAACGCGAGATAGGACAGTGACGAGTATCCCGTTCCGAAGTCGTCGAGCGCGAAGCCGATCCCGAGGTGGAGTAGTCGCTCCATGACGCTCATCGTCTCGGCGACGTTGTGCAGCGTCACGCTCTCGGTGATCTCGAGGACGAGTTTCTCGGGATCCAGGCCACTCGACTGCAGCGCGCCTTCGATCATTGGCACGAGTCCGAGGTCGTGGAACTGGTGAGCCGAGAGGTTCACCGTGACGAATGGTGGACTGCCCTGCTCGCCTGCACCCTTCCACGTACCGGCCAGCGCGACGGCTTCGTGAAGCGCGAAAACTCCGAGTTCGAGAATGAGGTCGCTCTCTTCGGCGAGGGGGATGAATACGTTCGGCGGGATCTGGCCCTGCTCCGGGTGCTCCCAGCGCATCAGCGCCTCAAAGCCGACGACGTTGCCCGTCGAAAGGTTGATGATGGGCTGGTAGGACATCGAGAGCTGTTTGGCACCCAGGGCTTGTTCGAGTTGTTGCGTCAAGGTAAAGCGACCAGCTGCCTGTTGTCGCATTCCGGAGCCGTAGACGACAACGTGTCCCTTGCCCTGACGCTTCGACTCGTAGAGGGCTACGTCGGCGTTTTCGACGACTTCGGTGATGTTTCTGCTTTGCATGTTCCACACCGCGAGACCAATACTCGCGTGTTGGTCGATCGTCGCTCCCGCGAACGAAAACGGTTCGGCGAAGGCGTTGAGCAATCTCGCCGCCACGAGCTGCGCCTCCTCTGGAGAGTTGAGGCCCTCCGCCAAGTAGAGAAACTCGTCGCCCCCGAATCGACAGATCGTGTCGGACGCTCGAGTCACCTCTTCGAAGCGACGTGAGACGGCAATAAGCAGCTGGTCGCCGACCAGGTGTCCGTGCGTGTCGTTCACGGTCTTGAAGTCGTCGAGGTCCACGATCAAGACGGCGCCGAGACCACCCTGGCGGGCAACTCTCGCGTGAGCTTGGGCGAGTCGATCATCGAAGAGTGCCCGATTCGCTAGTCCCGTCAAAGGATCGTGCAGCGCTTGGTGGGACAGTTGCGCGGTCAAGGCGCGCTCCTCGGTGATGTCGCGCACCGAAGAGACGAAGTACAGCGTGTCTCCATTTTCGTCGCGGGTGGGCGACATCGACACTTCGGCCGCCACGGTGCGTCCATCCTTGTGTTGGAACCTTTTGACGTAGCGAATGCGGTCTATCTCGCCTGACCTGACGCGCCGATAGACCTCTTCCGTTAGCCCGATGTCCTCAGGGAAGGTGAAGCCCTTTGAGTCGAATCCGAGGAGTTCTTCCCTCGTTCTTCCGACGATGTCGCAAAAGGCGTCGTTGACCGCGAACAATATGCCCTTTTCGCTCGTGAACACCATGGCTGCCATGTTGTCCTCGAAGGCCAGTCGAAAGCGTTGCTCGCTCTTCGCCGTCGCGAGAGCCGCGGGACCTTCGATCTCGTCGGCGCGCGCTATCGCGTCGCGACGAGCGCGTTCCAGCGCCCGGGTGGCGCTGTTGTCACGCACGGACGCGACGGTCCACGAGCGACCCTCGTACGTGATCGGCGACAGTGTGAAGTCAACGGGTAGTTCGCTGCCGTCACGACACAACATGGAGCGGTCAGTTGTGGACAGCGGGCCGTTCTCGTCGGGTCCGTCCTTGTTCCTCGCCGCAATCTCGCGGTCTTTGAGGCGAGGTGGCACGAGCATCGTGACGTTCTGACCAACGAGTTCCGAAGACGAATAGCCCGTGAGGGTGGTAAGCATGGCGTTCACGTAGTACATGACGCCGTGCTCGTCGAGCAGGGCTGTACCGTCAGGGAGAGTTTCGAATAAATCCGACCAAGAAAGAGAACTGTCCTCCATCTGGTTCACAGCGCGCTCTCTTTCGTCCATCTCGCCCAGGGAGCGATCCAAGACTCTGTAGTGCATCCTGCCACAGGATGGAAACCCACTTCAACACCATCCAAATGACTAATTCTCGACCCTTTGAGAGTACGTGGCTCGCCGCGGCGGTCTTCGTACAGAGAGGGCGAAGTCACGTTACTAAGAACTGCGCGTGAAACCCGTGAAGGTTAGCCACCGAAAGGTATTCTCGATTGGTCAGCACGATCAGGAAAACGAAATGAAAGCACGCATCGGGGTCCGAATGACGCTCTTGGTCTTCACGGTCGCGTTGTTCAGTATTGGATCTCTCAGCCTTGGTGTGCAGTCGGCGAGCGCGGCGAGTGTTTCGCACGAGGTGG
>DATCBX010000066.1:0-5199 GCA_036511635.1 Acidimicrobiales bacterium
CGCCGTATCTGTACCGGTGACCAACGACGTTTCCCACTGAAGGACCTCTCGACTCTACGAACTTGAACTGTAACCAATTCGGAGCTACACCGATGTTGCCAAAACTATAATTGGATACGGTGCATAATTAAGGGAGTATCCCGTCCGGATCTGCCGAGAGGGATGGTAAGCGGGCGGTACGTGGTGAGGCATTCGAGAAACGATGTGCCCATGACTGCGACGATCGTTCGAGTGACGTGGCGCGAGACCTGCTCAAGTTGGACTGAATGTTAGCTGCACTTATTGGCGCGTGCGCCTTCTTCGGACTCGCCATCGGATCGTTCTTGAACGTCATCATCTATCGGGTGCCAAGAAACGAGTCCGTGGTGTCGCCGCGCTCGAAGTGCCCCTCGTGCGGGGCTCCCATCAAGGATCGCGACAATATTCCCGTTCTGTCGTGGCTGCTCCTGAAGGGCCGCTGTCGAAACTGCCACGCCCCGATTTCGCCCCGATACCTCTTCGTGGAGTTGGCAGGAGGGGCCCTCTTCGCCGGAGCTGCCGCTCGACTCGGCTTTCGCTGGGACCTTCCGGCGATCCTGGTCCTGCTCGCCGGACTGCTCGCCCTTGCGGTCATCGATCTCGAACAGATGATCCTCCCCAAGAAAGTCGTCTATCCGACGCTCGCGATGGTCGCCGGACTCCTGGTACTCGCTGCAGTCGTGCGAGGAGATTGGCACGACCTGCTCGTCGCGGCGATCTGCTCGGTGGCCTGGTTTGCCGTGTTTTTCGTCTTGAACTTCGCCAGTCCTCGCATGCTCGGATTCGGCGACGTCCGACTCGCTCTCGTGCTTGGCTTGGGGCTTGGATGGCTTGGATGGCGATACGCGGTCCTTGGCTTCTTCGCAGCGAATCTCGTCGGTGCGGTTCTCGGAGTGGCACTTATTGCGATGAAGAAGATAACTCGAGAGCAGCCAATTCCTTACGGCGTCTTCCTCGCACTCGGTGCGGCGTTCGCCATCTTTGCCGGACCCGAGATTGTGCCGTGGTTTACAAGGATTCACTAGCACTCGCTTTCACGGCAATCAAAGAGCGAGACAGTGGTCGAGTCGTTGAACGCGTCTTGACGTCCGTCCACGCCGGCGTCTATTGCCCATTTAACCAATGAACCCTGCCAGGATGAGAGGGTGAATCTAGACATCAGCGTGCGCGGATTCTGAATGGCGGCTTCGAGTCGGGCAGAATCATTCGCTGATATCGGAGTTCGATTGCGACACTGGCTCGATAGCCCGGCGCGTTTATTTTGGCGGGTGATGGGATGGCTGGGCGCCTCCGTAGTTTTCTATGGCCTCGTCGGCACACTTGGGGGGCCAACCGAAGGAGACGCTTCTGAGACTGTGTACTCGACGTGGTCGATCGCGCACGGCTATTTGGGGTGCGCCTACCCGAAAGTGGCCACCTTTCACTTTGATAATTTAGCCAATCCCTTTGCGCTGACCGCGCCCCTCTACACACTCATAACTGGAGGCGCGTCAGCACTCCTACGCATTGGCCACACGGTGGCGTTTCCTTCGCAACACCAACTTGGACCTTCGTGCGATAAGGCTTTTGTCGCAATGTTTCACTGGTCGGCGAATTCTGGGGCAATTCTTCCGACTGTTCGGCTGAGTTACCTCGTGTGGCCCATCCTGATGGTCGGAGTCATTGCGCTCGTCCGAGCGGCTGGTCGTGGTCGCCAGCGCTGGGAGCCACTCGCACTTCTCATGGTGGCGTGCACGCCAACGGCTTGGATGTGTCTTACGTACTTCTTTCACCCCGAGGACCTGTTGGCTCTAGGACTCATCCT
Source organism: Acidimicrobiales bacterium (assembly GCA_036511635.1). GTDB lineage: Bacteria > Actinomycetota > Acidimicrobiia > Acidimicrobiales > RAAP-2 > RAAP-2. The sequence continues at coordinate 1,823 of DATCBX010000066.1, forward strand.
GGCGGGGGTGGCTTGTTCGCTTCGAAATCAGTGGCTCTGGGCGGGCATTTCGTTGGGTCTTGCGTGTAGTGCTCAACAGTTCGCGATTCTCGTGGCCGCCACCATTCTCGTCGTTGCCTTCGGTCGCCATCGGATCAGATACCTGGCAGGTGCGGTGACCACGGTGGCGCTCATCGACGTTCCAATCATCTACGCAACGTCCGGACGTGCGATTCGAACCCTAATTCTTGGTTCGAGTCGCGTTGGCGTCATCAACCGATCAACCGGCGGGACGGTGCTTTGGGAAACGGACCTACGCGGAATACCGCTCTTCCTGCTCTCGCGCGTTGCGCCAATTGCGGCGTCGATGGGATTGGCTTGGTGGGCGTCGAAACGGCTTGGTCCTCGCGTGGTCAGTCCCGTCCCATTGATATCGCTCGTCGCCTCGTCTCTCGCGTTTCGTCTCATCTTCGAAGAGAATCTCTTCGGCTACTACTTCATGGCCGTTTCGGTGGCTCTCCTCGTGCTCGATGACGCGAGGGGTCAGCTACGCGGGACCGTGCTCGCCTGGATCGCGTTGGTGACGGTGGCTTTCAATCCCGTCCACGCCGGCTTCCTATCGAATATGACGGGACACACGCTCGAGCTCTACTACGCGCTGCCGATTGTCGTACTCGTCACTGTTGTCGCGTCTGTCGCTTTTGACGCTGTCTTTCGACGGGTTCGTGTGTACAAACTCGTCTGGATTGTCGTGGTCCTGCTGACGTGCGAGTCAAAGCTGTGGGGACGCCAATACGCGATCTTCAACGTACCCCACTGGTTGTGGCAAGTCGTTCTGGCTCCGATTGCGCTCGGCTTAGCTGTGAAGCCATTGCTCGCTTCAATCAAGTCCGGAACTCCGTCGATCCCTATCGATGAGTCTGACTTTGTCAGCCCCTAGTTTTAAGTCGGAAGAGCCACGCTTGAGGTTTTCGAGGTGCAATGCATCCTGCGAACGTATCACCGGGGTTTTTTAGTACACGATCTCCATGCGCAGGCCCTCGCTGTCCCACTCTGGTTCGCTAGGAATACGCTTCGCCGCGTGTCCGGAGACGCGTCGAGCAGTCCACAGCAGAGCTAACGCGTCGAATTGGTGCTTCTCTGACACGCCTTCAATTTCGTTATCCATGATGTCGCTCAGTGCGGGGAAATGCGACTCAAGGACGACCAAGCGCTCGTCACGTCCGGCCTCGACCTTCTTCGAGCGCTTCATCGACGCGTCTTCATTCAACTGAAAGAAGCTCAACTCGGGATGTCCTTCGTAGACCAAACGCTGACGAAAGGGCGACATTTCCTTGGCGACTTCGCGATAGTGCGGAAGCATTGACATGGTCACGGCATCGAGGCCGGCGTGGTTCAACTCGATGAGATTGTCGAACACCGCTCGAGAAGGGGCATTGTGGATTGTCGATCCGCGCCGACCGACGAGGGCTCGAACTTCCTTGTCGCAGGTTCTCACTCCCATCTCGGGAGTGTCCAAATAGCCAATTGGCGCGTTGATAACGATGATCTCGAACGCGGGGTGTTCACTCAGAATCTCGAGGAACGTCTCGTAGACACGAGGAAGCTCGGGAGCAAAGTTTGAGCCTGCAACCTTGGCCGCTTGCACGAGCCAGCCAGTAGGGCATGGCGTCACGCCAGCGACGACGCGGTAGGGAAGACTGGGACCGCGATGGAGACTCACCCCGTCATTTATACCTTAACGAATGACTTATCGATTGCCTCGAGTGTTCGCACGAGTTCCTTCGGATGAGCAGTGTTCGCCATCGCGTCTTCGTACAAGATGACGCCATCGACGATGAGTTTCGCGAGACTGTTCTCAAGCGTTTGCATGCCTTCTGACGCGTTCGTAAACATGACGTTCTGGAGTTGATTGGTCCGACCTTCGCGAATGAGATTTCGTACGGGGTTGGTCGCGATGAGTACTTCGTAAGCCGCGACCATCCCGCCGTCAATCCTTGGAATGAGCCGTTGAGCAATGACCGCGCTGAGCGACGAAGCCAACTGGACCCTCGTCTGCTCTTGGCGCCAAGCGGGAAAGACGTCGATGATGCGGTCGATTGCTTGGGGCGCGTCGTTGGTGTGCAACGTGGCGAAGACGAGGTGACCGGTTTCGGCCATGGTGAGAGCAATCTGAATTGAGTCGATGTCGCGCATCTCGCCGATGAGAAGGACATCGGGGTCCTCGCGAAGGGCTGAACGAAGAGCCCGGTCAAATGAGGGGCTGTCGAGGCCAACTTCACGCTGACTCACGGCCGACGTCTTGTGCTCGTGGACGTACTCAACCGGATCTTCAATTGTCAGGATGTGACACGCGCGGGTTTCGTTGATGCGGTTGACGATCGAGGCCAACGTGGTCGACTTGCCGGAACCCGTCGGCCCGGTAACGAGGACGAAGCCGCGAGGTTGTTCGGCGACCCAGTTCGCGGCCCAGGGTAAGCCGAGATCTTCGAAACTTGGAATCTTCGTTGGAATGATGCGAAGCGCAAGAGCTGTCTGTCCACGCTGCGTGAAGACGCTCCCACGAATTCGCGCGCGATCACCCCAGGAGAATGAGAAGTCGACGTCAAGGTACTCTTGGAAATCCGCCTTCTGGCCAGGGGTCAGCAACGCAAGAGCGACCTCTCTTATCTCCTCGCCTGTCAAAATTCGAGCATCGGTGAGGGGAACGAGTCGTCCCGATACGCGAATCCTGGGCTGCGAACCCCCCGAAAGGAGGAGGTCAGAGCCGCCTTGGTCCCAGAGGGTCTGAAGCCACGGATCGATCGATTGAGACTGGTTTTCGGTCATGGACACTCCATCTCATGCAAAAACCACCCGAAGCGCTCAGCGTAGTAGCCGGGCACTTCGGGTGGTTTTACGCGATTTCTTAGTTACAGGCCAATGTCAGCAGTTTTACTAGCCGCACCACATACCGCCGGCCCCGTGTAGGCCACCGCAGTAGTTGGGAAGCCTGAAACCGGCGTTGTCGCTTTGACGGTCAACGTGGCGTTCGTGCTTCCGCTTGTCGTTACCAGTGTGTACGTGTAACTCGTGGCGTTAGGCCAGGACTGGATGTAGGGTCCGCCCGTTTTCTTGGTTGCGGCCGTAGTCGCGGTCAAGAGCGATTGGGAAGGTGTGATGTTCGGATTTTGTGCGTGGAACGCCGAGATTGCGGTTGAAAGCGTCGCACCGTCAGCCTGGCAGGCCGCGAGTTGGCTCTTGCCCGTTATACCACCGAGGGCAAAGATGACAACAGCGGCCAAAATACCGAGCACCACGATGACGATGAGAAGTTCGATCAAGGTGAAACCGTCGATCTCCCCAGCGTCCTTACGGCGCTTCAGCCGTTGGTAGGTCGAAATCATATACTTACTCCC
>DATCBX010000067.1:0-6562 GCA_036511635.1 Acidimicrobiales bacterium
AACAACGTCAACGCTTTCTTCCGGATATCGCCAAAGGAGAGTGTCATTTTTCAATTGGGATGAGCGAACCTGACTCCGGATCAGATCTGGCGTCCGTTCGGACCGTCGCCGAGTCAACGTCAGGTGGTTGGCTCGTTTCTGGAACGAAAGTCTGGACGAGTCACGCAAGTCGAACGCAGTTCATGATGACGCTTTGTCGAACGTCCAAGAATCCTGACGATCGCCACCAGGGCTTGTCGCAGATAATTGTCGACCTCCGATCGCCCGGCGTCGAGGTGCGACCCATCGCTTCGATGGGTGGATCGTCGCACTTCGCTGAAGTGATCCTTGATTCCGTGTTCGCCAGGGACGAAATGCTGCTTGGTACTGAAGGCTCTGGATGGGAACAAGTGAACGCCGAATTGGCGTATGAACGAAGCGGTCCGGAACGTTTTCTCAGCACCTTTCCACTCCTCAACGCGATGGAAAAGACACTGCAAGATCTTGAGGATGACTACGAAAGGGTGCGCCTAGGTTCTCTGATCGCGAGTCTGTGGACTTTGAGAACCATGTCCAAAGGCATTGCCAGACAGTTGGAAATCGGAGCCAACCCACGGGTTGACGCGACGATGGTCAAAGACCTCGGCACGATGTTTGAGAACGACGTCGTCGATCTCGCAGGTCAGTTAACGTCAGGATCTCTCACCGCAGGAGCCCCGAATGAATTCGAGCAGTTTTACGCACAATCGGTAATCGCTTCACCCGGATTCACTCTTCGGGGTGGAACGACCGAGATCCTACGAAACATCATCGCCAAGGAACTCGAGCAATGACGGAAGAGCAAGACTTGCTGAGTGCCACCACGCGCGACATCTTGACTGTGCCCAATACGTCTGACTCACAGGTCGACGCGATGTGGCCCTCAACGACGTGGACGGCACTCGACAGAGCGGGTCTCACGTCAGTGGGTTTTGCGGATCCGCGCGGTGGTTCTGGAGGAACTCTCGGTGACGTCGCGACTCTTGTGTTTGAAGTTGGTCGTAGTCACTCGAAGGTGCCGTTGCCTGAGACAGTGATGTTTTCAAGTTGGTTGAGTGCAGAAGCGAACTGGGCATGGAGTGGTGGAGCCGAGACGGTATGTATTGCAGACGGTGATGAACTCGAGATCCGACGAATTGGAGAGAGACTCTATCTCAAGGGCTCAGTTGCCTCCGTACCGTGGGCTCGCGCAGCTGAGCGAGTGACGTTGGTGGCCAACGTCGACGGAGACACGACTCTTATCGCGCTGAAACCCGAAGAGTTCAAAGTTCAGTTTGGCGAGAACTTGGCTGGAGAGCCTCGTGACACCCTCATCCTTGAGTCAATACTCGGTCCCCAACGTTGTCACCGATCAGAAATGGACATCGAATTGGTCCGATTGCGTGGAGCCCTCATGAGGGCGGTGGCATCGGTTGGCGCGATGTGCGCGATCTTCGAACTCACTTCGAAGTTCGTGAATCAACGCGAACAGTTTGGACGGCCAATAGAGAAATTTCAGGCTGTTCAGCATCTACTAGCGCGCCTTGGTGAAGAGGTATCGGCCAGCACGTCATGTGTCAGCGCCGCAGTCGGGGCCGTCGAACGCGGCACCGGGACTTTTGAAGCCATGTGCGCGATCGTGAAAGCGTCCCAGTCAGCCACTCTGATCTCTCGAATTGCTCATCAAGTGCACGGAGCTATCGGTACGACGACTGAATATCCTCTGCACCTTTTCACTCGGCGGCTTTGGTGCTGGAAGAGTGAATATGGCAGTGAAGCAATGTGGGGTCGAGCGATTTCGAATCACGTAAGGAACCAAAGCGACGATGCTTCACTTTGGTCTGTTTTGACCGATAACGGATAGGAGTCAGTATCTCAAGCTCATTCAACAGCTCATCTTCACCAGGCGATGGCGTCTTGATCCGACGAGAAGATGGTGTTGCGATCGTGACGATCAACAACGTTCGCAGGCGAAACGCTCTGACCCCGGAATTGGCGGATGCTCTGGTTGACGCACTTGATGAGGTCGACCTCGATGACACCATCGGTGCTCTCGTCGTCATGGGTTCCGGAGGAACATTTTGTTCTGGTGCCGATCTTTCCAGTATTGAATCACTGACGGCCGACCCCTTGAGCGCGCAAGCGTCAGAAGCGCTGGAGAGAATTTATCGGCCATTTACGCGCTTCGGAGAAGTTCGCGTTCCAACGATTGCGGCAGTGCGGGGTTCAGCCGTCGGAGCCGGACTGAATCTTGCGCTGGCAGCTGACGTCCGGATCGTTGCTCACGATGCTCGGATCATTTCTGGATTTTCCAAAATTGGCTTGCATCCAGGAGGGGGTCACTTCCAACTCTTGGTTAAGGCGTCAAGTCGCGAAGTGGCAGCAGCACTGGGCATCTTTTCCCAAGAATTGAATGGTCGCCGGGCCGCTGAATTGGGATTTGCGTGGGAGTCGGTGGACGACGATGAGGTGGAATCTCGTGCGATGGAGCTCGCTCGCGTTGCGGGCGCTGACCCTGTACTTTCGCGAAAGGAGATTCAATCGCTGCGAGAGACAAATCCATCAATCGTTCCTTGGACCGCGGCGCTGCAAGCAGAGCGTGCTTCCCAAGTCTGGTCATTTCGGAGAGCAGCGAATCGACAGTTCGGGTCTTGAATAGGGCACGAATAGGGGGTAGCCAATTGGCGTGTTGTCCGCAACACGTCGTCGTGGTTCCGAAGAAGTCACTGACGTTAGTAGTTTGTCGAGATTAACGCATTCGTTGACCTCGTTCGCAATGCCTCACGTCCCTACATGCGGCCTTTCGCTAGGGGTTCTTTCTTCTACCATTCGCCTTTGTGTTCGGGGACGCGCATTACCAGTGGAAGCATCACCACCAGTATCAGGCCAACAACGACCCAGTAAATATGCGCCTGTGTAAGTCCCGGATTCGGACTTCGATTGAGAAATGCGGAAATGATTGACACCGAGAATATGATCCCAATGTAGAGGAACATTTGTCGCAAGCCAGAAATCGCAGCGACATCGTTCGGGGCGAGTTGCAAGCTCGCGTTCCGCGACGCTGGATTTGCGAAGCCGGTTCCAAGACCGGTGAAGCCTGCCCCAATGCTCAACCAAAGATACGGACCCATCCCGAGTCTGGGCGAAATTGATATCAGGAAGATGCCGATCGCGACAAACGTGTAACCAATGATCATCGGCAGTCGATAACCAGTGCGTCGGAGCAATAATGCCGCTACCGTACCCATCAGGATTGTGCCAAGTCCTCGTGCGGTAAGAAGCGTTCCCGCCTTGAGGGCGACGAGATGGTACCGCTGTTCAGCGTAAAGGGGCACCAGTGAGGCCAAACCGAAGCCCACGACACCCCAGAGAAAATTGATGAGGTTAACGACAGCGAAACTCCTTTCGCGAAGAAGTCGAATCGGAATGAACGGCGATTCCGCGGTTTTCTCATGGCGGATAAATAGGTAAAGAAAAACGATTGCAAAGAGTTCCGGAAATACGAAACTAGGATCGAAAATTGACACGTGCGGGTTGCCCAGCAACGTCACTCCGAAATTTGCGGCGAGGATGACTCCGGCCATGAGCAGCACGCCGCGAAGATCCACTCGTGTCTTGCTTGTCGTTCTTGACTCTGGAATGAATTTAAAAATCAACAAAATTATGGCGATTCCCAACGGTACGTTGACGAAGAAAATCCAGCGCCAGGACAGCAAATCGACAAACAGACCTCCAAGAATTGGACCGACCACTTGACCACTGGCCGCAATCGTTCCGAACATGCCTATCGCCCGATCTCGATCTCGTCCAAAGTGGTCGGCGACAAGTCCTGCCGCTGAAGGCGTGATGGCACCACCGCCAAGAGCTTGGAAACCTCGGAAGATCACCAGCACATAAATATTGCTCGCAAAGCCACAGAGGAACGATGAAATTGTGAAGAGTGCGACGCCCATCAAGAAGATCCGGCGACGTCCATACTGGTCGCTAAATCGACCGGCCGTCGGAAACGCGATGACCATTCCGAGACTGTAAATCGTGATCGTCCAACCAGACCAGTTGATCGATGATCGCAAACTGTCGTGAATTGCGAGGAGTGCGGTTGCAACAATGGTCGAATCAATCGACGTCATGAAGATTGCAATCGCCACAATTGAAAATATGAGATGGCGAGATGGAATGGAACGCCGAGGTCCCGCTCCGGCCTCAGGAAGTTCTGAAGTCAAAATCTGGTCCGTTGATCCGATGAAGGCGGGTAAGAGGAGACGAATCTCTCCGAGATAGCAATCTTCGTAGGTCTTTTCGGACATGGACCGTCATGAATAGCTAGGGAAAGAAACGCCTCCATTGACGCTCAGAGTGGCCCCACTAATTTTGTCGCTCAGCGGAGAGGCAAGAAACGCAACGGTGGACGCAACGTCTTCCGGACTACAAAGTCCAAAGGCCGCTTTCGACTCAAGCTTCGAGAGAACGCCAGACCAGCCGCGGGACTGCCCCTGATCGACCCGTTCTTGGTGCCGTTCAAAGGAAGGTGTATTCGTCGTCAAGCTAATACTTACGTTGTTGATGCGAATGCCGTCGCGCGAAAGCTCCCTCCCCAGTGATCGAACGAGAAAGTTTAAGGCCGCGGCCGAAGCACCGATTAAGGACTCCAATGGCGTCGGGGTACGTCCAGCGTCCGTCGTCAGCGTTACGATCTTGCCGTAGCCGTGAGTCCGCATTCGCGTTGCAGCTGAATGTACGGCGAATAGACGGTGATAGAAACGACTCTCGAATACAGAACGTAGGTCTTCCGGCGTCATTGCCAAGAACTCAGAGGGCGGAACGTCAAAGGATCCGCCGCTAGCGACCACAATGTCCAGACCGCCATACTCCGTCTCGCAAAGCGACAACGCGTCATCGACTGATTCGTAGTCATAGATATCCGCACTCACGAATTTCGCGGTTCCGCCAGCACTGTTTAGTTCGTCGGCGAATGTTTCTCCCGACTTTTGATCTCGTCCTTGAATAACGACCATCGCACCCTCGGAAGCCAACAGCGTTGCCGTGGCGCGACCAACTCCGCCCGTACCCCCGAGAATTACCGCCCTTTTGCCTGCGACTTGAAGACTCATCTCAGGTGCCTCCCACGAATTCCGCGTTCCAAATACCGTCGTTATTCAACATACTATTATCAGAGATATTTCGAATCCGTGAAACCATCCATGATCACGCAGAGCACTGCGTCGTAACGCCGCTCCGTCTTGTTTGACTCCCAAAGCATCGGGTCACCTCCCGCTCAGGCAAGAGCCGGGGCGGGTGGCCGCTGGGTGTAAAGCAGGTCCCCGACCGTCATTCGTCCAGTAGGAACCGAATGAATGCAATTCAACGGCGGGATCTAGTGGGCCGCGCTAGTTGCTCGCCTCGCCGTAGTTAAAGGTCGTGACGCAGCCACCGTCGACGGCCACAATCGATCCTGTCATGAACGATGCGGCGTCGGATGCGAGGAACAGCGCGACCTCGCCGACCTCAGCGGGCTGGCCCTGGCGCCGCAGAGGCTGCATTCCGGCCGCCTTCTCGCGGACGGCTGTCGCTGCTTCGAACTCTTCTTTGGTGAGCTGCGGTCCTCGGCGCCCGAGATGGGTGTCGATATATCCCGGGCAGACTGCGTTGACCCGAATTCCGTCCGGCCCGTAGTCCACGGCGAGCTGCCGGGTCAGGTTGATGATCGCACCCTTAGAGGCGCAGTACGCGGCCGCGTTCGGTGCGCCGATTAAACCATAGGTTGAGGCTGTGTTGACGATGCGCCCATCGCGCTGAGCAAGGAAGTGCGGAATGGCGTACTTTGAGCATAGAAACGTACCACGCAAGTTAACGCTGATCACGCGATCGAAGTCTTCTGGCTCGATCTCGTGCAGCCGGAGCTTGCCGCCGCCGATTCCAGCATTGTTCGCCAGGATGTCGAGACCACCGAAGCGCCCGACGGCGGCGGCGACCATGTCCTCAACCTGCTGGGCGTCTGACACGTCTGCGGCCACGAAGAACGCTTCGCCGCCACCTTCGGTGATCTCTCTGACGGTGCGCTCGCCGTCGTCGGCGAGCACGTCGGAGACGACGACGTTCGCGCCGGCGCCCGCGAATGCCAGCGCGATCGCCCGGCCGATCCCGTTCCCCGCTCCGGTGACGATCGCCGTCTTGTGATCAATCCTTATCATCCGCTCCAACTCTCATTCGGGTCTGCTCTCGACGAGCTCTCGGTCCAAATCATATTGTCGAACAGCTAGCGCTTCGGGACGCATGTTGGCACCAATAGCTCCTCGAGAAAGCATTTTCGAAACTCGTTGAACATCGGAACTCCCGAGTTTGCTGAAATGCCAGCACCGACCAGAAAGGAGACTGTTCCGAGACTTTCAATTTCTGAAGCGTTCACCATCATTCAATTGCCTCAACTAGCCCCGATTATTCACCAGTTCGTCTGAACTAACCACTCGCAATACGCGAAAATGCCCTCCGCGCAAGGGAAACTGGAGTTGCGAAACAACCAGGACACCAACGACGAAGGGCACTTCTCAGATGAACAGTACTGCAA
>DATCBX010000068.1:0-8030 GCA_036511635.1 Acidimicrobiales bacterium
CTTGAGCGCATCGCTGAAGAGTTCGACGTCGACGTTAGTTTTGACGCCAAACCCATCAAGGGTGACTGGAATGGTGCGGGTGCGCACACGAACTTCTCAACGAAGCAGATGCGCGCGAACGGTGGTTGGTCGGCGATCATCGCGGGCTGCGAAGCACTCGGTACCAAGGTGAAAGAGCACATCGCGGTCTACGGCGAGGGCATCGAAGATCGTCTGACTGGCGAGCACGAGACGGCGCCGTACACCAAGTTCTCCTACGGCGTCTCGAATCGCGGTGCGTCCGTTCGCATTCCCGCGGCCGTCGCGTCCGCGAAAAAGGGTTATCTCGAGGACCGTCGACCCAACGCCAACATTGACCCTTACGTCGTGGCAGCCCTAATTACTGACACGATCTGTGGTGCCGCCAGCACGTCGGGTGGCACGAAGAAGACCGCAAAGAAGGCTCCGGCTAAGAAAGCGACGACGAAGAAGGCGCCCGCTAAGAAAGCACCGGCAAAGAAGGCGACCAAGAAAACGCCCGCGAAGAAGAGTTCACGCAAACGCTAACGAACCATTGAAAAAGCCCGCCACCTCAAGGTGGCGGGCTTTTTCATTCCCGCGCGGAATCGCGGTTTTTGAAAGAAGGTGCGAGAATGTCCAACATGCAAAGTCAGGCCCAGTACGTACTTCGAACTGTCGAGGAGCGTGGAGTGCGCTTCGTCCAGCTCTGGTTTACCGACGTGCTTGGTCGACACAAAGCGTTTCACGTCACGCCCGCTGAACTCGAAGACGCCCTCGATCAGGGAATGACCTTTGACGGTAGCGCAATCGACGGATTTTCTCGCACGAAAGAGTCCGACGTTTTAGCTCGACCCGATCTCACCACGTTTCAACTGCTCCCCTGGTACGAAGAGGACGCGGGCGTCGCGCGAGTCTTTTGTGACATCGTGAACATCGACGGTACGCCCTTTGAGGGATGCCCACGTCAACAGTTGCGCCGCGTTCTCGAAAGCGCTCGAGTAAAGAAGTACACGTTCTTCGTCGCTCCAGAGATTGAGTACTTCTACTTTGCCGACCTCAACCCTGAAACGGGTCCCGTGCCACTTGATCGAGGTAGCTACTTCGACCTTTTGCCCGACGACACGCCAAGTCGCCTACGTCGCCAAACTGTCCTCACGCTCGAGGAGATGGGTATTGGCGTCGAACACGCCCAGCACGAGGACGCCCCGGGCCAACACGAAATCGACTTGCGCTACACCGACGCGCTCACCATGGCCGACACGGTGATGACGTTGCGCCACGTGGTGAAGGAGCTCGCGCGTCAGTCAAACGTCGCGGCGAGTTTCATGCCAAAACCTTTGGCTAACGCACAAGGTTCGGGCATGCATACCCACCTTTCACTGTGGCGCGATGAAAAGAACGCGTTCATCGGCGAGCACACTTACGGGTTGAGCGATCTCGCGGCGAAGTTCATCGCGGGACTGGTGCGACACGCGCCAGAGATCACGGCAGTCACGAACCAGTGGGTCAACTCGTACAAACGATTGGTACCTGGTGGCGAGGCGCCCGTGGGCGCGGAATGGGCGCACTACGACGCGGCCGCGCTCGTGCGCGTACCTTCGGTCAAGCCCGGACGTATTGACTCAACGAGGATTGAGTATCGTTCGCCCGACTCCGCGGCGAACCCGTACTTGGCCTTCGCCGTCATCTTGGCCGCGGGACTTCGCGGCGTGAGTGGTAACTACGAACTGCCGGCCGAGGGCGAGCGTATGGCGGCGCTGCCTCAGTCACTGGCTGAAGCCGTTGACCTCATGGAGAGTTCGGCGCTTATGCACGAAACGCTCGGCAGTCACCTCGTGGAGTGGTTTCTGCGCAATAAGCGCGCCGAATGGGATGACTACCGCGGTCAGGTCACGCCTTTCGAACTTGAAAGATACCTTCCACTGCTGTGAGCATCGACGTCGTTCTCTGCGTTCCCTCGTGCGAAGGGCCGGTGCGTAAGGCCTTTGAAGTCACGGGCGTCACGCCGGCGATCGCCACGTCTGCTCGACTCAATGAGATCACGGCCCTCGAGCCAGCCGACGGTTTCTCGGGCGCGGTGATTAACGCCGCCGCACTGCCCTTCACTGAAGCGATGAGCCTCTGTCGACAACTCCGTCAACGCGAGAGGCCCGTGGGGCCAATCATCTTGTTGCTCGATCACTACCAGCTCGACGATCTCACGTTTCGTGAAGATCTCTTCGACGACTTTGTCGTTGGACCCTACGACGTGAGTGAACTCGCGACACGTCTTCGTCATCGACTTCGTCGCGCGGGCAACGAAAGCGTCGCGCCGCGCATCGAGCACGCGGAGCTCTCGATGAACCTCGAGACGTACCAAGCTTCCATTGCCGGACGCGTGATGGACCTGACGTACATGGAGTACGAGTTGCTGCGCTTTCTTGCCACCAACCCCAATCGAGTCTTCACCCGCGCGACACTGCTCAGTCGAGTGTGGGGTTATGAGTACTACGGTGGCGCGCGCACGGTTGACGTGCACGTTCGTCGTCTTCGCGCCAAGTTAGGTGAGGAGTACGCGCACTTAATTCAGACCGTACGATCGGTCGGCTACAAGTTCGGGACTTCGAACGACTTCAGCGACTAGTGCTCGGGCGCGAAGGCCCACAGCTCCACTTCAGCCTTTGCGCCCATAGGAAGTTGCGCTACCGCGAACGCGCTCCTCGTTGGCAGTGGGTCGCTAAAGGTATCGAGCCACACTTCGTTGCACGCGGCGAAGTCGTTGATGTCTAAAAGAAACAACGTTGCCTTCACCACGTCACCGAGTGAGGCGCCGGCTTCTTCAAGATGACCCTTGGCGTTCGCTAGAGCTTGACGAAGTTCATTCGCCGTACCACCCTCAACAAAGGTCATGTCGGGCAGTACGCCGAGTTGGCCGGAGAGAATGACGAAATCACCGGCACGTCGCCAGTGAGAGTAGGGACGCTGAGGGCTCATGACGCTCAGCTAAAAGAGTTGCCGCAGCCGCACGTGCGTGTGGCGTTGGGATTGGTGATGTGAAAACCCGCACCCTGAAGTCCGTCAGCGAAGTCAAGGGTGGAACCGTTCAACAGTTCCGCACTCGCCGGGTCAATAACAACCTTGACACCCGAGAACTCGCTCACGACGTCGTCGTCAGCAAACTCAGAGTCGAAGTACATGTCGTAATTGAATCCTGAGCAACCACCCGACTTGACAGCAACGCGAAGCGCTAAGGGCTCATCGGCACCGGCCGCCACGATGAGTTCGGCCACCTTCACGATGGCGCCCTCGGTCAGCATGATGGGCTCGGTGACTTTTGCGGTCAAGTTCACGTTGGTGGTGGTCATTGTCGACTCAGCTCCTTAAGAAATCCTTGCTTCCATGGTAGCGAAGGATTTGTCAAATGAACACCTCAGATTTAATCGTCTTTCAGACGCCGGTGTCCTCAAAACCCTCATCACCAGGGGTAAGAATAACAATCTCTTCGTCGCGATGGCGGATTTGTGGCTCTACGCAGGGGATGGACTCGAGGGAGCGAGCGTAATTGAGCACCTCGACAGCGCTCGAAAAGTCGGCAATCGCTTCGAGGTTGCGTACAGTCGGGAACAGGATATCGAACTCGCCTCGCCCGTGAGCTTCCAGGGCGTCACGGGGTCGAACCCACTGATCGGCCACGGTCTCGCCGGCGTCGTGGGTCGCCACTTGTCCCGGAGGCGCCAGGGCGACAAAAAAACGAGTGTCGTATCGACGGGGCATGCCGATCGGTGTTATCCAGTGTGCGACGTACTCAACGCCTCGCAGATCAAGCCAGAGGCCTTCATCGCGCATCATCGAGAGAAAGTCAGTCTCTCCCGCGTTCACGCTTCTTCGATGCGCGGCCATTCGCTTAACGTCCTCAGTATCTGAGAAGTTCACCGAAACGCCATTCTCATCACAGGCAATCAAGAGCCCCGCCTCCTCGAAGAGCTCGCGTAGGCACGCCACGTAATAAGCGAGACCACCGCTGGCGAGTCCGAGGCGCAACGACGCCGACGCGTCATCACGTCCAATCGCTGGTCGCTCAGTGTTGGCGTCGTTCACGTCAACGCCTCCGCCGGGGAAAACGTAGGCTCCCGCCATAAATTCACTGCGAATATTTCTGCGCAGCATAAGAATTTCGTAACCATTTACAGAGTCGCGAAGCGTCATTACCGTTGCCGCAGGGCGCGGAGTCAGTATTTCAGCCATGGTTGCCAAACTACAGAGTTCCGAGCGACGGAATTCACTCTTCTTACGTCCACTAAGTTTGGTAGTCGAACACCTGAGGAGCACCGTGGCAAAATCTTCACGAGCAAAAAATCGTCCCGCACCTTCGAAAGGTCCCGCAAGGGGCGGACGCCCCGCTGGACTCTTCACGTGGCTCGCGGTCGGCCTCGTGGTCGTTGTCGTCGCCGGTCTCGTCATTATCAAGGTTGCAAGCGGCGGTGCGGCAGGCGGCGGTTCAACCAGCTTTCAGCCAACGGACCCCACAACGTTCAACGAACTGACCAAGGTCCCCGCGTCAGTCTTCAATACGGTCGGCGTCACTTCGACTGCCGTGGGCGTCAGCGCACCCCAGGCCGTTAAGTCCCAACCGATCCTCACGGAAAAAAGTTCTACCGGCACGACCGTGCCCGAGGTGCTGTACATCGGTGCCGAGTACTGCCCCTACTGTGCCGCGCAGCGCTGGTCGACGATCATTGCACTGAGTCGCTTTGGCACGTGGAGCGGTCTAGGTAACATGACGAGTTCGGCAATCGACCAATACCCGAACACGCCAACATTCACCTTCGTTAAGGCCACGTTCAAATCGAAGTACGTCGCCTTTACCGGCGTCGAAGAGCAAAAGAACTACGTAGACCCCGCGACCTCGAACTACGCGACGTTGCAGACGCCCACCGCGGCCGAGGCGGCGCTGGTCAAGAAGTACGACACCCCTAAGTACATCAAGGGCCTCACCGCGAGCCAGGGTAACCCGATTCCTTTCATGACCTTCGCCAATAAGTTCTTGGTCGCCGGCGCGAGTTACTCACCCACGACGCTCACTGGCTCTTCGCGTAGCGCCATCGCGTCGGGACTTAGTAACGCCGCCAGCCCCATCACCGCTGCCATCATCGCCTCGGCGAACTACCAGACCGCCGCTATCTGCTCGGTAACCAAGCAACAGCCGAGCGCGGTGTGCACGAGTCCCGGCGTGAAGGCCGCGGACAAAGTCATGGGTATTAAGTAGTCGTTTTGAATCTTCGTGTTCCTCGATGGGCCGAGGTCGTCACCCTCGCGCTCAGTCTGATCGGCCTGGGTCTTTCGATCTACTTGACGATCACCCACTTCCAACCACAAGCGCTCGTGTGTTCAGGAACCGGCGTCATCAACTGCGCCAAAGTGACGACGTCAGCGCAGTCTGCGATTCTCCACATTCCAGTGGCGATCTTGGGCCTCGCGAATTACGCGGTGTTGACCGCGCTCAATACGCCGTGGGCTTGGCGCTCGCGTTGGCGCTGGCTGCACGTGACGCGCTTTGTACTCGTGATCGTGTCGATGTGTTTCGTGCTGTGGCTGATTTACGCCGAGGTCATCATCATTGGCAGCATCTGCCTCTACTGCACCGGGGTGCACCTCACCACGTTCATCCTGCTCATCGTGATGACGAGCGTCGCTCCAACCCAACTGGGTTGGGCACGATCACGAGCGAGCTAGAGACCGTCGCTCGAACTCATTGAGCCCGCCCCAAATCCCGTAGGACTCATGGCGATCGAGCGCCGCTGCCAAACACTCGTCGCGCACAGCGCAACCCGCGCAGATTCGCTTGGCCATCTGCTCTCTCTCGAGACGGTCTTCTTTTCGTTCCGCCGTGTCGGCTGAATAGAACAGCGAGCCCTCGCTACCGCGGCAGGCGGCGTTACCCGACCATTCCAAAGAAGTCATCGCCATCCCAGTCCCCCCTGTCGATGTCGTGTCTCGCACACTAACCACCGTCTGGCCCTGGCACAAGGAAACATTTCTTCGAGGAATTTGGGACTCGAAAGGGGGCAAATCACCGCTCCGCTACGCTGAAGTTCGTGGCTACCGTCCTTCTCGCCAGTGATCTGGCCTCGCTTCGTCGTGAACTTGAAACCGTCTTGGCCGGCCCCGGCGTTGACATTGAAATGGCTTCGAGTGGTCTCGAAACCATTGAGCGCGTAAAAGCTGGCGGTATTGATCTCGTCGTCGTGGACTTACAGATCGGCTCGATGGGCGGCATGGCCATCACGATGGAGCTACGAAATCTTGAGTCCTATGGCGGCGCTGACTCGGTGTCAGTACTGATGTTGCTCGACCGACGCCCCGACGTCTTTCTCGCGCGTCGCTCAGGCGCGGACGGCTTCGTCGTAAAGCCGCTGGATCCCCAACGACTTCGTAGTGCGGTTCGTGCGCTGCTTCGTGGGGAGAGTTACGAGGACGAATCGTTGCGACCCGCAACCGTCCGCGTCGGCAGTCCCGACGCTTAATGGGCGAATCGAAGCCTCCCCCTTCGGGCCTCGCGCGACTTCGCGCGCGCGTACGTGGCCACGAAACCCAGAAAGCCGCCTCGCCCGAGGCCCACGCGATTCACCTTCGCGTCGATCAACTCAGTGAGCTCGAACTTCGTGACGTGATGACCCCACGCGTGGACGTGGCCTTTCTCACGTTCCCCGTCACGCCCGAAGCAATCGCCGAGGCGGTGCGTGACACGGGTCACTCATGTTTTCCGGTCGTCAGTGACGACCTCGACGACGTACTTGGCGTGCTCTTTGTCAACGACCTCTTTCGAAGCTCCACGCTTAAGAGGGCGATTGGCGTGTCGCTGCCGAGCGCCGAGGAGATCACTCGCAAGATCCGTCCACCTCTCATGTTGCCCGAGACATTCGATCTTCTCGAAAGCCTTGGCGAGTTGCGCAAACAACACCGAACCTTCGCTCTGGTGCTGGACGAACACGGCGGCGTCGCGGGCGTGGTCTCTATCCGGGACATCCTCGAGCAGTTGGTCGGCGATCTCAGCGATGAGTTCGACGAAGACGAAGAGCCGACCATCGTGCGAATTCGCCAAAACCGCTGGCTCGTCGACGGCCAGACCCACGTCGACCGTGTCGAGGAAGCCTTGGGCATACTGATACCCGAGGGCGAATACGTCACGATTGCTGGTTTCGTTCTTGACCTAGCGGGTGAGATTCCGGCCTCTGGAACCACAATCGAATTCGGTGATTGGACCTTCCGAGTTCAATCGGTCGAGAAAAGGCGAATCAGTGAACTCGTCGTCGAACACCATCCGCCCGTTGAGATTGAGTTGCCGGCTGCTCTCTAGCCACAGTGGGCATTATCGCCAAACGAGTAGGATTGTCAAGTTGCGAGGGGACTCGCTGCGGGCTGTAGCGCAGCTTGGTAGCGCGCTGCGTTCGGGACGCAGAGGTCCCGGGTTCAAATCCCGGCAGCCCGACCATCAAGCAGTTACAGGTGAAAAAACATAGGCCCCCATCGTCTAGCGGCCTAGGACACCACCCTTTCAAGGTGGCGGCACGGGTTCGAATCCCGTTGGGGGTGCTACATATTTCCTGGTCAAGGTCAATTTCTTCGGAACACTGTTATGTGTCGAAAGTGCCATTTTCCCGCAGAATGGGCGCCGTTAACGCCCATTCAATGCCCAAAACCACCTAAAAGTCGACGAACGAGGCCGCGAAACTCTTGTAGGGCAACGGTTTAAGCGCCAGTATTCCCACCACCGTTTTCGGGTGGCGCCCACTATTTCGCGAGTCGGCCAGTGTGAGAAGCCTGTAACATTAATTTTCAAAGTATAAGCCTTGACTTTTAGAAGCCAGGACTTATACTATGACTGTGTGGGAAATCGAACTAACCGATCAAGCGAACGATTGACTCCTTTCACTAGACCAAGAAGACCGCGCAGCAATCGCGGGTTCGATTGACCTTCTGGAGCAACTCGGGCCAAACCTGGGCCGACCCGCTGTGGATTCGATCAAATCTTCGCGGCACCACAACATGAA
>DATCBX010000069.1:0-7511 GCA_036511635.1 Acidimicrobiales bacterium
ACCTCTTGGTGACGTCGGGTTTAAAGGACGCGCTCGCTCGCAAACTCGACGAAGGACTGAGCGTGTTTGGCACGTGCGCGGGACTGATTCTCCTTAGCGCTGACGTTCTCGACGGACGCGCTGATCAGTGGAGTTACGGCGCCTTAAAGATCTCGGTTCGTCGAAACGGTTATGGACGCCAGATTGCAAGCTTTGAATCAATGCTCAACGTCGATGGGGTTGGGGACGTGCCCGGCGTGTTCATTCGAGCCCCCAAGATTGAGTCGTACAGCGACGACGTTGAAGTACTCGCTTCGCTCAACCACGGCGACGGTGATCATCCGGTACTGGTACGTCAAAACAACGTCTGGGGCGCGTCGTTTCATCCTGAGTTGACTGGTGACACGCGAATTCACGAACTCTTCGTCAACTCGCTGTAATTTTCGATACGATAGCCAGGCCCTATGGGGCAGGAGGAACTATGTCCGGCCATTCAAAGTGGGCAACCACCAAACACCGCAAGGGCGCCAAAGACTCAGCTCGCGCCAAGGTTTTCGCCAAGCTCATTCGTCAAGTTGAAGTTGCGGCTCGAGAGGGCGGCGGGGACGCGAACACCAACGCCGCACTTCGCACCATGTTTCAAAAGGCCCGCGAAGCTTCAGTGCCTATCGACACGATTGAACGGGCCATTAAGCGCGGAACGGGCGAACTCGAAGGTGTCCGCTACGAAGCCATTAGTTACGAGGGTTACGGACCGGGCGGCATCGCGGTAATCGTCGAGACGTTGAGCGACAATCGCAACCGCACGAGCGCCGAAATAAAGCACCTCTTTGGCAAAAACGGGGGAGCGATTGCTGAACCCGGCGCGGTTTCCTGGCAGTTCGATCGCAAGGGAATCTTGGAGGTCAAGGGGCCCGTCGACGAGGACCAGCTCCTCGAGTGGATTATGGAAGCCGGCGCCGAGAACTACGAGCCCCATGGAACCAACTTCATGGTGACCACTGAGCCTCATGACGTGGCCATCGTGCGTGGAGCCCTGGAGAAGCAAGGTCTCACCGTACTCAGCGCTGATCTCACGCTGGTCCCCCAAAACACGATTCCTGTGACCGATGAGACCGAGGCCAAGAAAGTTTTGCGCCTCATGGACGCTATCGACGACCACGATGATGTCCAGAACGTCTACGCGAACTTCGACATGAGCGATGAGCTCCTGGCTTCGTACGAGGGCTAATAACTCGTTTTCGTGACCTCTGGCCACTACTATCGAACGTATGTTCGTACTCGGTATCGACCCAGGGCTAACGCGCTGCGGCTTCGGTCTCGTCGAAGGATCCTTTTCGGGCGTCGAAACCTTTAGAGCCGCGAGGGCCGGCACCATCGAAACCGACCCCAAAATGCCCGTCGAGCAACGGCTTCGCCAACTCCACTCCGAGCTCGGCCACCTACTTAAGGAGACAAAGCCGGACGCAGTGGCGGTAGAGCGTCTCTTCTTTCAACGAAACGCGAAGACCGCCATTGGAGTGGCCCAAGCCAGTGGCGTCGCCATTGCGCTCGTTGACGAGGACACCGAGGTTCGTCAATTCACCTCTCAAGAAGTGAAGCTCGCCGTTACTGGTTACGGCGCGGCGAGCAAGTCACAGGTCCAAGGGATGGTAGCGACGCTCTGTGGACTCAGCGAAATTCCTCGACCCGCCGACGCCGCGGACGCCTTGGCCCTGGGCATTGCTTACTTCATGATCGTTCGAACCGAACGCCGTTATTCACTCGGGAGTCGCGCGTGATTGGTTGGCTGAGTGGGCGGGTGGTGCACCAACTGCGCAATGGCGCACTCCTCGTGGATGTTCAAGGCGTCGGCTACGAAGTCCACGTCGCCTCGAGCGAGTCCCCACCCTTCGACGAATTCGTTGAAATGTTCATCTTTACGGTCGTGAGAGAAGACGCTATTCAACTCTTTGGCTTTCGCACGATTGAAGAACGTGAGTTCTTTGAACTGCTCTTAGTCACTCCCGGCGTCGGACCTTCGACGGCACTTGGCGCGTTGCGCACGATGAGTGTCGCCGAGTTGGCGTGGGCCGTCGAGAGTGACGACGCGAAGAAAATCGCCACCATTTCGGGCATTGGACCAAAAACGGCGAGTCGCATCGTGCTCGAACTGAAGGGCAAAGTCACGCTGGAGGGATCGTTCGCGTCGAGCTCACACGAGCCGCACATAAATGGCGCCATCGATGACGCGTTGCGAGCTCTTGGTTACACCAGCCACGAGGTTCGCGACGCACTCGTTGATGTTGAACTACCAAGCGATGAGTCCGAAGCGTTACGCGCGGCCTTAGCGCTCTTGAGACGATCGTGACCAGGCGAGAGCTCGACCTCGAGCAACTAAGCGGTCACGTCGTGGCTCCGGATGCCAGCGATCAAGAACGACGAGCTGAAGTTTCGCTGCGTCCTCAAACGTTGACCGAATTTGTGGGACAGCGCGACCTCGTGGGTCACCTGCAAGTGGTTCTTGGTTCAGCGCGTGCTCGAAATCAGTGCGCGGATCATTTGCTCTTTGCCGGACCTCCGGGCCTCGGCAAGACGTCCTTAGCGAGCATCGTGGCAAGTGAAATGGGTTCTGGCTTTCGCGTGACGTCGGGTCCGGTGCTCTCTAGACCAGGCGACCTCGCCGCGCTCCTTACCGATCTTCAAGACGGTGACGTGCTCTTCATCGATGAACTTCATCGACTTTCGCGCGCGGTGGAGGAGATTCTCTATCCGGCGATGGAGGATCTCCGACTGGACGTCATGATTGGTCGCGGTCCGTCGGCAAGGTCCATTCGTCTTGATCTGCCGAACTTCACGTTGGTAGGTGCGACCACGCGCACCGGTCTTGTTGCTGCGCCGTTACGCGACCGGTTTGGATTTATCGGACAACTTGACCTTTACGAGGTTGACGAACTTACGCTCATCGCTCAACGCTCGGCCGGACTCTTAAACGTGGCGCTCGACGCTCAGGCCGCCGACATCATTGCTTCGCGTAGTCGCGGGACACCGCGCATCGCGAACCGCCTACTTCGGCGAGTTCGTGACTTCGCCTCAGTCAAAGGGTACGAAAAGGTCGACGCCAAGGTAGCGACTGACGCTCTCGTGTTATTCGGTATTGACGAGTTTGGACTAGACAAGATCGACCGGAGGATCTTGACCCTGCTGTGTGATCAGTTTGCCGCACTGCCCGTGGGACTTACGACTTTGGCGCACGCTTGTGGTGAGGAGCCTTTCACCATCGAAGACGCGTACGAGCCCTATCTGCTTCGATCGGGTCTCATGGTGCGCACGCCGCGAGGGCGCGTCGCCACCGATCGGGCGTACGAACATCTAGGAATTCAACGACGTCACGGGGGGTTGATTTAGGAGATAAGCCGCCATCAACTAGAGTTTCTCTGTCCGTTAACGAAGGAAATCCTCATGTTGGTTGCAAGCGGTAGTTCGCTGATTATCCCGATTTATATTGTGCTTTTCGGTGGGCTGTACTTCTTCTACTTGCGTCCGCGTTCGCAGAAGCAAAAAGCCGCACGTCAAGACATGCGCAAGGTCGAGGTTGGCGAACGCGCACAGACAATCGGTGGTTTCGTCGGAACCGTCGTCAGCAACGACGGCGATCTCATCACGCTTCGCTCATCGAGTGGTGTCGAGCTGGACTTCATCCCGAGTGCCATCGCGCGTCGTTACGACCCAGTTGTTCACGGTTCCACCGACGATCACCCGTCGGAAGGTGACGCGAAGTAATGCCCCCACAGGTTGGCTCACGACGATCGTTGATCGTCAGTCTCGTCCTCACCATTGCCATAGCTTTTGGATCACTCGCCGCGACGTTGTCGCTCGGGTGGGGTCCAAAACTCGGCCTTGACTTGGCCGGTGGTCTCTCCGTTGTCTATAAACCGACGACGCACGCGACGACCGCCGACATGCAAGAAGTCGTGACGATTCTTACGAATCGCGTCGACGGACTCGGTGTTTCGGGCGCCACGGTCAACCTTCAGGGCAAAAACGTCGTCGTCAGTGTGCCTGGCGTCAATAACGCTCGCGCCGTTCTCGCGGCGGTAGGTCAAACGGCGCAGCTCTTGTTTCGCCCGGTGCTCTGTCTCGCGAGCGTAGACGCCAAACCTAAGCCGTTGGGCTCAGCAACGCTGCCCGCGTGTGGGGCGCAGTACGCCGCCACCGCAGCAAATCTCAACGTGAACGTTTCAACGGGAAGCTCGACCAATCTTGCGCCCGATCCCGCTTTTACCAACATCGCGTCAACGACGCCGAAGAACGACAAGAAAAACGACTACGTGATCTTGCCCTTGCTTGGCTCCCCTGGCACGCGGTACGTCCTGGGGCCGTCACAGCTCACCGGCCATGCCGTAAAGAAGGCAATCGCTCAACAAAGTCCGACTGGCGCGTGGGTCGTCAACTACACGTTGACGTCGAAAGGTAGTCCGGCCTGGGACATCGTCGCGCAGAAGAACTTCCACCAACTCCTCGCTATCGAACTCGATGGTGTTGTTCAGTCCGCACCCCTTATTCAGCCAACACAGGGGGCGTTCTCGAGTTTTGGCGGAACCGGTCAGATCTCGGGTTCCTTTACCGAGCAGTCGGCCAAGACGCTGGCACTCGCCATGAACTTTGGTGCGTTGCCCGTACGTCTTCAGGCCCTCACGACGCAGACCGTCTCGCCGACGCTTGGTCACTCAGCGCTCGTAGCGGGACTAGGCGCAGGATTGGCTGGTCTTGCGCTCGTTTTGCTGTACACAATTCTTTACTACCGCGCGCTTGGTCTCGTGATCGTGCTTGGTCTTGGCGTGACCGCGGCGTTGCTTTGGGCGATCATTTCGGCACTCGGTCATACGGCCTTCGCGCCCAGCTTCGACTTGGCTGGTGTCACCGGATTGATTGTGTCCATTGGTATCACTGTCGACAGTTACATCGTGTACTTTGAACGATTAAAAGACGAAGCTCGAGCAGGCCGGTCCGTTCGATCGTCCGTCGATAGGGGATTTCGCTCCGCTTGGCGGACCGTATTAGCCGCCGACACGGTCAGTCTCCTAGCGGCCGTTCTGCTCTACCTCATTGCCGTTGGTGACGTGAAAGGTTTCGCGTTCTTTCTCGGCCTCTCAACGATTATGGACGTCGCGATCACTTGGTACTTCACCCGACCACTGGTCATTCTTCTTGGACGTCGAGGTTCCTCTAGTACGTCCAAACTGTCGATAGCCGCCGGTATGCACGCGGGAGCAGGAGCCCAAGGTGAGTAGCGACACGTTCGCGCCAAGCGACACCAGGACCTATGGACGCGTGGGTCGTCTCTACCACGGTCTTACGACGGTGGATTTTGTCGGCCGCCGCAAAGTGTGGTTCACGGTCTCCGTCGTCGTCATCGTGCTCGGCATCGGATCGCTCGCGATTCGCGGCTTCAATCTAGGGATCCAGTTCAAGGGCGGCAGTTCGTGGGAAGTGCTCGCGCCGAACACTTCAATCACGACGATGACGCACGCCGTAGAGAAGGCTGGACTCAGTAACCCGAGTGTCGAAAAACTGGGTTCTGATACGTATCAGGTCACCTCCGACATCAATGCTCTTTCAGCGACCAAACAAGCCGTCGTGACTAAAGCGGTCATTCACGCCATGGCCGTCGTCGGCCACACTGACGCCAATCAAGTATCGACGAGCAATGTCGGCCCCACGTGGGGTGGCCAGATCACGAATAAGGCGTTAGAAGCATTAATCGTCTTCTTCATCGCGGTCGTTGCCTACATCAGTATTCGATTCGAGCCCAAGATGGCCGTCGCGGCGTTTATCGCGATGGTTCACGACTTGCTCGTGACGGTGGGCGTGTATTCCATCTTCGGCTTTCAAATAACGCCAAACACCGTGATTGCAATTTTGACGATTTTGGGATACTCGCTCTATGACACCGTGGTTGTCTTTGACCGAGTGCGCGATAACACCCAAGGTGTCCTAAAGGGAGGAGAGCTCACGTACAGCGAGATGGTCAATCTCTCGATGAACCAAACGCTCGCTCGATCAATCAACACGTCGCTCGTGGCTATCTTGCCGGTACTTGCTGTCCTGTTGATTGGTGCCGACTTGTTGGGCGCGACGACGCTGCAGGACTACGGTCTGGCTCTCTTCGTTGGCCTTATGAGTGGTGCCTACTCTTCCATATTCATTGCGAGCCCACTGTTGGCAGTGATGAAAGAGCGCGAGCCTCGTTACAGAGAGCTGGCTGAGCGCGTCACTCATCGTTCGGGTCGTCGTACACTCACCGCGACAAGTGCGGCGGTAATGGTGGCGACGGTCGGCGAAATGAATACGCGCCAAGCGCGTTCGTCGGGCGTGAGTGGAACGATTCAGCCACGCCCTCGAAAGCAAAAGCGCCGCTAGGTCGTCGCGTTACTTTTTTCGCTATCCGTTTGACGCGCTCGATTGGGTCGTTGACTTCTTGGCGTGCTGTCCCCGGTCGTAGAGCACCGCGGACGAAGTGAATCCCGTCACCTGCGCCGGCGTCAGTCCCGGGAACATCTGAAATTTCATGTCTTCGGGCCCAGTCATTTGCACTAGCGCCGTCGCGAGTGTAGGTCCTGACGGCACCAGTTTCAATCCCGGAACGACGGTCGTACCCGTATAGTTCGGCTGGAATGAAGGTTTTCCCAACTGAATCATCACCGGTCCACTCGCGACAGTGATTTTCGTCCAATCAATTGCGTTGGTGACCACGAATTGAGATGGCTGGCCTTGGTAGTTATAAATTGACACCATCTGAGCTGATGGATCGATGTAGTTGTACGACAATGAGAGGAAGTTGGTCTGCGTCGCGCTCGGATCGACGATGCCATTGTTTACGTTCTTACTTCCAGCGACGAACCAATTACCGACGGCTTCACCTTTGACGTCATAACCAATCCGGCCATCTATGGGGGCGTTGCTGCGCTCGTATTTAGGCAGGATCTGTGACTGCACGGCTGGACTGAAGTAGCCGTAAGGAGTAACGGTGTTGACGTACTGCGCGTCGAAATTGTTGTACGCCGTGGGGTTGAGATACCCACTATTGGTCACCGCGGTATTCATAACGGAAAAATCGAGGCTCTGGCCACCGTCGTAGCCAATTATCTCTCCGGAGGTAACGCGGATGTGCACGTTGCCGGTGTTTTGTGCGTTCCAGCCCTTGGGTAGCTCTGCCATGACCTGGGGCGAAAGGCTCGTCAATAGGTTGTACTGAGTAAAAAACGTGCAGGTGTGACTGAGCGTCACGTACCACGCGGGCAGTGGATCGGGACCGTTGTGGTAGTTGACGCCTACGGCGTCGATCTCGCCGTTGGCCGTTGCGTAGACGGGATATGAATTTGCAGGTGCGTTGGGATTCGCCCCGTAGTAGTACTCATGGTCAACGGGAATTACGTGATCGTAAACCATGTTGCCCATCGGTTCGATAACGGCGATGTTCGCCGCGTCCATTGGTGCCTGTGTTAACGACGTGGTGCCCGCGCCCGAACACAGTCCATTCACAAGAGCTT
>DATCBX010000070.1:0-9028 GCA_036511635.1 Acidimicrobiales bacterium
CGCCAGCGCCGTCGCCAGGCACACCGAAAGGATGGCGACGGTCGTCGATACCCACAACGAGTTGAAGATGCCCCGACCGAAGTAGCTCGAGAACGCCTGGCGCACGTAGGACAGGGTGAACCACTGCGAACCCTGTTGAAAGACTCGCGGACTCACGCCGAGGATGAGAAAGCTCGTGACCGGCGCGATGATGAGCAGGATGAGTACGAGCCAGAGGACCACTCCTCCGAGTGATCCTCGTCTCTTGTTCGTCGCCGGTGACGGCGGCACGGGCGGAGCCGTCTCGAGCGCGGCGATCGCCATCACTTACCTTCCGATTGTGCTCGGCGCCACGATTGGGGAAGTAACCGTGGCGCCGAGCGGGGAGTTAGAAAATTTTGATGGCTTAGAGACCGTTAACAATGTTGCTGTCGAACCAGGTGTTGACCTGAGTCTCGAGTTTTCCCCACGTGTAGGGATTGGTCGAGATAGCGTGCGTGATTGACAACGGAGGGATGATCGCGTTCGCGGGGCTCTCGCCTTTGATGACAGGCCAGAACAGAGAGTCACCTTGAGGATCCGCCGTCTGCATAACCGCTTGGCCCGCCGGCGAGAGGACCCAGTCAACGAACTTCTGGGCGTCCTGGCGAACAACTTTGGGCTGCTTGCCGTCGATTCCGATCACACTGGGTAAGGCAATGGACGGGTTGAGGTACTTCACCTTCATGCTCGGGAAGTTAGTGAGGGCAGCGCCATAACACGCCGAGCTCTGTACGGTCGCTATCGAGATGGTGTGCGCCTCCATCGCCGCAATGGTGGGGCCGTTCGTAGAGTTGACAACCAGACCATTCGTCTTCAGCGCGCTGAAGAATGACTCACCGGCCGAGACGGCCTTCGACGTTGAACCGCTCTTGTACTTGCCTAGGTAGTCCATCAAACCCGCGATCATTGGGTACGTGGGACCGGACTGTGAGGGGTCGTTCATTCCAACGAGACCCTTGTACTGCGTGCCGGTGAGCTGTTGCCAGGTGCTCGGCAATTGCGCCGCGGTGATCTGAGACGAGTCGTAACACAGCGCGCCGGTGATCGTCAGTCCCGTAGGAGTGAAGCTGCCATCCTTAGGGATGTTTTGCACGCCCAACGAGTTGAACTTCACCTTGGGGACGCTGTTACGAAGCAGTTTGCCCTCGCCATCGAGCTGGGAAAAGGCCGTCGCGCCGTCGACCCAGAGCACGCCCCATTTGGGGTTCTTGCCCTCGGCCTGAATCTGTTGCAAGAGCGGACCGGTCGAGTTGTCGTTCAACGTCACGGTGAAGCCAGGATTCGTAGCGTTGAAAGCATCAACCGACGCGTGGTCGTAACCCTGGGACGAGTAGAGCACGAATCCCGGATTTGATGCCGCGCCCGACGTTGCGCCCATTACTACGACGCCACCCAGTGATGCAACGGTGCCCGCGAGGACTAGTGACGTAAAACGCTTTCGTACGACATTTTTTGATTTAGATGTGGTAGTCATGCGGCATTTTTAAGCCGCGACTATTACAAGAACGTGACGCCCACGCCTATGAAGTCAAAAAACTCTGTAGCAGTTCTGCACGTCACCGTCACCTAGCTACTACTCGCGACGGTGCAGTTCGACGTCCACGGCGGCGGGATCGAGCCCTCGACTTCGCAGTAAGAGCAACATGTGGAACCACAGATCGGCGGCCTCGCTCACCACTCGCTCGTCGTCTTCACTTAGTGAAGCGACCGCTAACTCCACGGCTTCTTCACCGACTTTGCGCGCGTTGAGCGCCACTCCAGCGCTCAGCTGAGACGCGACGTAGGAACCTTCAGCGTTCTCCGCTTCCCGTTTCAGTATCTTCCGCCAGAGCCACGGCGTGAAGCACGAAGTCGAACCGTCGTGACACGCAGGTCCGTCCGCGTGAACGCTTACCAAGAGCGCGTCGTCGTCGCAGTCGTGTTCAATGTTTGTGACATGGAACGCGTTTCCCGACGTTTCACCTTTGCGCCAAAGCTGTTGGCGAGATCGTGAGAAGAAGTGGACAAGTCCACTCGACTCCGTAAGCGCGAGCGCTTCTTCGTCCATCCAGCCCAGCATCAGGACCTGTCTGGACGTTTCATCTTGAATGATGGCCGCGCGAAGTTCTTCAGCCATGACGCTCCTTAAAGGGTCGTAGTTCAATACCTAGTTCTTCAATCTCGCGGCGCAGTCCCGCAAGACCCGCGGGATTCTCGTGAACAATAGAGGCCACGAGCGCAGCGTCAGTCACTCGAAGCGCGTCCGCGACGTGTTGGGCCGATCCGGCACCCCCCGAAGCAATGACGGGGATCGACACCGCGTTGCGCACCGCGACCGTCAACTCAAGGTCGAAGCCAGTACGTTGACCATCTTGGCGAATCGAGGTCAAAAGAATCTCACCGGCGCCACGTTCGCACGCTTCAACGGCCCACGGGATCGTCGCGGTGGTGGTAGCGACCCGGCCACCGTGGGTGTGCACCACGCCGTCACCTGCGTCAATCGCGACCACGACAGCTTGGGAACCAAATCGATTGGCGATTGCCGTGATTAACGAAGGAGCGGCGAGAGCTGCTGAGTTAAGTGACACTCGATCGGCGCCAGATTCAATGATGCGCGACGCGTCGTCCACCGAGCGCACTCCCCCGCCCACCGTGAAAGGGATCTCGAGGACGTCGGCAACTTGAGCCACCACCGAGGTCATCGTCGCACTCTCTTCGGGGGTGGCAGTGATGTCTAAGAACACCAACTCGTCAGCGCCGCCGTCGCTATAAAACTGAGCGAGTTCGACGGGGTCGCCAACGTCACGCAGCCCGACGAAGCTGACGCCTTTGACGACGCGTCCGTGCGCGACGTCGAGGCAAGGAATTAAACGAGCGAGAGGCATTGGTCGAGAAATTCGAGACCGGCGGGACCACTCTTTTCAGGGTGGAACTGCACTCCTAGGAACGCGTCGCGACGTACCGCAACGGTGACGCCGTCAACACTCGCGACGGCGTCTGATGACTGCACGGCGTAGGAGTGAGCGAAGTAGAAGGCTTCGCCCCAAGGTTCCACAATGGACCAACCAAGTCGTGGCACGCGCCCTTCGTGCAGTCGAACTACGTCGCCCTCGAGAAGACCGAGTCCTTGTACCCCACCGTCTTCTTCGCTCGAGGTCATAGCGAGTTGCATTCCGAGACAGATTCCCAGCGTGACGCGACCGCTATCAAAACGTTCGCGAAGCGCGCTCGCCGCACCGGTGTCGTTGAGGTGATCCATGGCACTGCGCGCGGAACCCACGCCGGGAAGAATCACGAAGTCCGACCCGCGAATCTTCGAAGGATCACTTGAGACAACGCTGGTTCGTCCAAGGTGCGTCAACGCCGCACGAACCGAACGGGTATTTCCCGCGCCGTAGTCAACAACGACAACGTCGCTCACAAGCTGCCCTTGGTGGAGCGAACAAGTGATCCGTCTTTCTTCAAGGCTTGGGCTAACGCGCGACCGACCGCTTTGAACGACGCTTCGGCGACGTGGTGCGCGTTCTCTCCAGTGGCCGTGACGTGCAAGGTAATACGTGCCGTCTGGACGAGTGACTCAAAGGCGTGCGCTGCCATGCCGGGATCAGGCGAGATGGAAATGGTCGCGGTCGCGCGTCCCGAGAGGTCCACGACGGCGTGCGCTATCGCTTCATCCATTGGTACCCGAGACTCGCCGTAACGCGTGAGGCCCTTTCGATCACCCAGAGCGAGGTCTAGTGCTTCACCGAAAGTTCGAAACATGTCTTCGACAACGTGGTGTTCGCCCGTCTCAAGATCGCCCACACCTTCGAGGCGTAGGTCCATGCCAGCGTGAAAGGCAAGTTGTTGAAGCATGTGATCATAGAAACCTTCACCGGTACTGACGAACACGCGCCCCTCACCGGGCACACGAAGTCGCACACTCAAGAGCGTCTCGGCGGTGTTGCGTTCGTAGCGAAGGTACTGCGGCGGCATCGGTGTTGCGTTCAAGACACAACGCAACGCGTCCAGCAGGAAGTTGTTGTCAAGCTCGTCACGAACACTTACCCGGAGTCCACCCTCGTAGGCCCTCGTCACCGCGCCGTGCGGCATCAGTTGATCGACGAGCGCTTGAGGATCATCCATTGGAATGAAAAGAAAGTTTGTGTAGGAACGAAGCGGAGGAAGTCCGAGCGCGTCAAGCTCCAACGACAGTCGATCCCGCTCGGCCAAAGGCCCCGCGAGGTCAGGTGGCGTTGAAAGAGCGGCCAGCGCCAGCGCCGCCGAAAGTGACGAAACCCCCAGTGGGGCTTGGTACGAACTAATCATCGCAATGAGTTCACTCGTCGCCAACGCGTAACCCACGCGGGCGCCGGCCAGTCCGTACGACTTGGAGAACGTGCGCAAGATAATCGCGCCATCCGATATTCGATCAAGCGCGTCGACGCCGGCGTAGTCGGCGTAGGCCTCGTCAATGATGAGCTGGCCGGGCACGTCAGGAATGTCGGGCAGCTCACCCGTTGGATTATTTGGCCGGCAGACAAAGACCACGTCGGCCTTTTGGGGATCGTCGACAATCGTCGCACCCGCCATCGCGGCTGCAAATCGGTACATCGAGTACGAGAACGTCGGCACCATTGCAACGGTGCCGCCTTCAGCAAAGAGTCGCGTGAGCAGCACAATGAACTCGTCGCTTCCGGCACCGAGCGCCACCTGATCGACGTGCACGTTGTGGCGAGCAGCTATCGCTTCGCGCAGCGACTGATAGCGACCGCGGTCGTATTCGTTCACGTCCGCGAGTGCTCGAGCCAAGGCGGCCGGACGAGCGCTGGGGGGTGGACTCGCCGCGACGTTGCCGTCAAAGCGAACGATCGAATTGGGATTTAGTCCCATGCGTTCAGCAATGACTTCAGTGGACGGTGGCCACTGGTACGCCTCTATGGCAACCGGCTTCATCGGCGAGCCGTAGCTTTGTGCGCCGTCATGCCTTCAAGTTCGGCCAGCGCTTCAATGGTCGGCGCGAGACGTTCAAGACCTTCTTTCGTGACGCGTTGTACGGTCACGGTCTTCAAGAAGGCCTCGAGGCCGAGACCACCGGTGGACTTAGCCCATCCACCAGTGGGCAGCACGTGATTGCCACCGGTGGCGTAGTCACCCGCCGGTACAGGAGAATATGGTCCAACGAACACCGCGCCGGCGTTGCGAATTCTCCCCGCCAACGACTCAGCGCGCTCACCCAAGAGCGCCACGTGTTCCGCGGCGTAACTCTCAACCTCGGCCAACGCTGCCTCTAGGTCATCGCCAACACGCACTATGTAGCCCTTCGAATCAGGACCATGCTCCATCTGGGCGGCGATTTCTTGGGCGATTAACGCCTCGTCGACGCCGGCGTCCGCGACGACCACAATCTCACTCGGACCAGCCGGCAGGTCAATGGCGACGTCTTGGCTCACGAGAAGCTTCGCCTTGTTGACCGCGCCACTACCGGGACCAAAGATCTTGTCCACGGGCGCGATCGACTCGGTACCGTACGCCATCGCGGCGATGGCCTGGGCGCCGCCAATAGCCCAGACCTCATCGATGCCAAGGAGCGCCGCGGCCGCAGCAACGGCAGCAGAACCTTCTGGTGGCGTACACACGACAATGCGCTCTACTCCAGCAACCTGTGCGGGCACGGCACTCATGATGAGCGACGACACCAAGTTCTTCGGCACGTAAATACCTACCGAGCGAATGGGCGTCCATCGCCGCTCGAGCGTCACACCGGGTGATACTTCCATCATCAGATCCGCGGGGCGTTGGGCCGCGTGCCACGTGCGAACCGCGTCAGCGGCAGCAAGCACGGCGGTCGTGGGAATGTCCCCGTAGGCAACGGCACGCGCGGGCTTGTCACCTGAGGTGCCATCAAATCGATTCGACCAATCGGCCACCGCTGCGTCACCGCGCAGACGGACATCGTTGACTATCTCCTCAATGGTGATCGGACGATCAGTCTTAACGAGCTTGCTCACGGCACCATCCGCTCTACTGGCAACGTGATAATCGAGCTCGCGCCGACGGCCTCGAGTTTTGGTAACAGCGACCAGATGTCCGCAGCCGGAACGAGCGCGTGAACCGCAACGACGCCAGGCGTGGCGAGGTCGATCACGGTTGGTGAACCGGCCGTTGGCAACAGCGCGGTCACGTCAGCGAGACGATCTCTCGTGACGTTGCAAAGTAAGTAACGATTCGCTCGAGCATTTATGACCGAACCCAAGACCGTCGTCAAGGTGCGTCGGGCCTCAAAGTCCTTCGAGTTGTTTTGACCAACGAGCACGGCCTCTGACTCAAAGAGCACGCCGATCGAACGCAGACCATTCGTGCGAAGCGTGCTGCCCGTTGAAACGAGGTCGATGATGGCGTCGGCGAGTCCGAGACGCGGTGATATTTCGACTGATCCGGTCACCGGAACAATCTCCGCGCTCACGCCACGCTCCGCCAAAGCCTTCGCGGCGATGCGCGGGTGCGAGGTCGCGATGCGTCGTCCTTGAAGATCTTCAATTCGTGTTGCCGAATCGTCACTCGGCACCGCAGCCTGAAGAGAACACGCGCCGTAGCCCAACCTCAACAACACCTCGACGCTGCTCTCGCGTTCGTAGACGAGGTCAAGTCCCGTAATGCCACAGTCCACGACACCGTCTTGTACGTACTCGGGCACGTCGTCGGCGCGAACGAAAAGCAGATCGATGTCGGCGTTGCGACAGTGCGCCTGTAAGACGCGCTCACCGGGTTCTTGGGGTGAGACGCCACTGGCCTCGAGCAGCGCCCACGAGGGCTCGCGCAGTCGGCCCTTTGACGGCAACGCCATCGTCAAGCGGCGGGTCATCGTTTGCTCTGTTTCAAGACCGATCGATAGCCGCCCTCGCCGTGATGTAACCACTGCGCCACGCGCGTCACCGTCGCCGTTGAGGCCCCAGTTCGTCGCGATATCTCCTGATACGGGACGCTCTCGTCCACGAGACGAGCAACTTGAAGGCGCTGACCCATAGCATCGAGTTCAGTCGCCGTACAGAGATCCTTCATGAAGGCGGCGACCGCCTCGGGATCACGAAGGCGAGAAAAGGCTTGGACTAGTTCATCGAAGCGCGACGCTGTTTCAGGGCTCGCCTCTGCGGGTACCACTTTTCCACTTGTCATAGTCGTATGCTAGTATGCTAGTTCGCTACTATGCAAATCATCCCGGCTCTCGATCTCCTTGAAAACGACGCCGTTCGACTCGAACGAGGAGATTTCAGCAAAGTTCTCTTCCGCCAGCCCGTCGAAGAGTTCATGGGTCGCCTCGTCGCGACCAAACCGAGCCTCATCCACGTCGTTGATCTTCAAGGCGCGCGCGACGGCGCCCTACGCCCTGAAGCCATCGAGCGCTGCCACCGCGCCGCTATGGGAACTCCTTTGCAGGTATCTGGCGGTATTCGTTCACTCGAAAGCGCCCGCAGTGCACTCGCTGCCGGAGCGTCTCGCGTCATCGTGGGCACGGCCGCGTGGGAAGAGAACGGCGTCGCACTTCAATCGTTCGTGGACACGCTGGGCGATCAGCTTCTCGTCGCGATCGATGTCAAGGACGGCGAACTCGCGGTCAAAGGATGGACTGAGAACTCGGCCCTGAGCGTCGGTGAGGCTCTCGAGCGTTGCCAAGAAGCTGGTGTAGCCCGATTACACGTCACGGCTATTGAGCGCGACGGCACCATGCAAGGACCCGACTTCGATCTCTACGAAAAGGTGTGCCGGAGCGGCATTGCGGTGGTGGCGGCAGGTGGCGTTCGCGATGACCGTGACGTCGAGGCGCTCGCGCAGGTGGGCTGTGAGGCCGCGGTGATGGGTGTGGGGTACTTAGCGCGACTCGGTCTCTCGCTCGAGACGTAACGTCGCACCCTTGTTCGTTTCGCGTTGGCCAGCGCGTAGTCGCGCTAGAACTTCTTTCGTGCGAGGACGATGCTCGTCAGCGCAAAGCCAATCCCGACCATAAAGATCGCCGTACCAAAAACGAAGACTTGCGGAGGGATTCCTACTCTCGTCGCGCCGTACACCCAGACGGGAAAGGGCGTGTTCGGTCCACTCACGAAGTTTGACGTTACGAAGTCATCGATCGAGAGTGCGAAAGCCATTAATGCACCAGCGAGCACGCCCGGCATAATGATCGGCAATGTCACGAGGCGAAACGTCGTTAAAGGATGAGCGCCGAGGTCGTAGGCGGCTTCTTCCAATGAACGGTCGAAGCCCGACAGGCGGGCCCGAACGGTCACCGTCACGTAGGCAATGGAGAACATCACGTGCGCGAGCACGAGGGTAAGAAAACCCCGAGCAACGTTCAGAGTGACGAAAAGTCCAAGGAGTGAGGCGCCCATGACAATCTCAGGCGCGGCGATATTGAGAAACAAGATCTGCTCGACGGCAACTTTGCCACGGAACTTCTTTGAGCGATAACGAACGAGCGCCATTGCGAGCAGCGTGCCGAGCACCGTCGCAATCAGCGTTGACACGATGGCCAGTCGAATCGAGAGCCAAAAGGCCGTCGTGAGTCCCGGCACGTTGCTCCATTGTTGGTACCACTGGGTCGTGAAACCGTTCCACGAAAAGCTCACGAGTTGAAGGCCACCAATGACGCGGTTGAAGCTGTACGCGATCATGATCGCGATGGGAAAGACTAAATAGGCAATGACGAGCCATGAGTACGTTGGCAGTACGAATCGACCGACGCGACGAGGTCGCCCCGCGGGACGTTCTCCACGCTGGAATCGCTCGCGCCTCGTTCTCACCTGCGCTTCACGCACGGTACCGAGGCTCATAGATACTCCTCGATAGTGCTCGAACCCAGCAGTCGCGCGTAGAGCCAGATTCCGAGCAACGACACGGCGAGCAACACTACCGAAAGCGACGCACCGCCCGCGTAGTCGAAGTTCACGAGAAATGAGTTTTGTATGACGGTACCGACCATCGTGTTCGCGGTCCCACCAAGAATCTCTTGATTCACGTAGTCACCGAATGCCGGAATGAACGTGAGAAGGAACGC